>CAZWLV010000001.1:0-63506 GCA_964634715.1 uncultured Lachnoclostridium sp.
TCGCTGTTCCTACGGACACTGCACTGGCTCCTGCAAGGATCATCTCGATGGCATCTTCTGCACTGGCGATCCCGCCCATACCGATGATCGGAAGTTTGATGGCATTTGCTACCTGATATACCATGCGTACCGCGATCGGATGGATTGCAGGACCTGAAACACCGCCTGTTTTATTCGCGATCACAAACTGTCTGCGGTTGATATCGATCTTCATTCCCGTCAGGGTATTGATCAGGGAAACTGCATCTGCCCCGCCGGCTTCTACCGCTTTTGCCATTTCTGTAATGTCTGTTACATTTGGGCTTAATTTCATGATCACCGGCTGTTTTGCATATTTTTTTACTGCCCTTGTGATCTCTTCTGCCGCTTTTGGATTCTGACCGAAAGCGATACCGCCCTCTTTGACATTTGGACAGGAAATGTTGATCTCCAGCATATCCACATCTTCATCAGCCAGTCTTTCCACAACTTCACAATAATCTTCCGTTGATCTTCCACAAACGTTCACGATGATCTTTGTATCATACTGTTTCAAAAAAGGAATATCTCTTTCGCAGAACAGATCGATCCCCGGATTCTGCAGTCCTACGGCATTCATCATACCGCCATAAGTTTCTGCAACTCTCGGAGTCGGATTGCCTGCCCAAGGGATATTGGCAACGCCTTTGGTCGTAACCGCACCTAATCTGTTTAAATCTACGAATTCTGAAAATTCTGCACCGGAACCAAATGTTCCGGAAGCAACTGTTACAGGATTTTTCCATTCTACTCCTGCAATATTGACACTCATGTTCATTAGATTTCCACCTCCGTAGATAAGAATACCGGACCATCTTTGCAGATGCGTTTATTATTGACATTGGTATGATGATCTTTTTCTTTTGATTTGCATACACATGCAAGACATGCACCGATTCCGCATGCCATACGTTCTTCCAGAGAAATGTAACATTCAATGCCGTTTTCTTCTGCATACGCTTTGATGGCACGAAGCATTGGAGTTGGTCCGCAGGCATAAATGATCTCTGCATCAAGACCATTTTCCCGGATCGCATCCATGACATTTCCTTTCGTTCCTACACTGCCATCTTCGGTAGAAATATAAAGCGTTCCGTTTTCTTCAAACTGACTGCTTAAAAAGGTATGTTCATCACGATATCCTGCCAAGATCTGTTTTTCGGCATTTAACTGCTTTGCAAGCTCTAAGATTGGAGGTACACCGATACCACCGCCCATCAAAAAGGCTTTTTTTCCTTCCCCTTTTTCTAATGGGAAACCATTTCCCAAAGGCCCGATCACAGGGATCGTATCTCCTGCCTTTGCTTCTGAAAACTGTTTCGTACCGGTCTTTTCTCCGGTCACACGGTAAACGATCCTAAGTGCACTGTTTTCCCGATCGATCTCACAAATACTGATCGGTCTTGGAAGCAGTTTTGATCCATCATTGGTATACATGGAAATAAACTGTCCCGGTTTTGCTGTTTTTGCAGCTTCTGTACGAAGCCACATACTGAAAATTCCTTCCGCAAGCATTTCCTGAGAAATTACCACTGCGTTTTCTTTTTTTCTGTTCTCTGCCATCTTTTCTCCTTTATACAGCTTATTTCGCGTTCTGTAATGCTCCGTCGATATCTGCGATCATCGCTTCTACTGCTGCTCTGGAAGCATCTCCGAAGTTTTCTGCTCCGAATTTTGCGTAAGCTTCCTGTTTGTAAGCTGCAATGATACCACGGGAAGAATTCACGATGGCACCCAGACCATTTTCATCAAAGAAATGAACCAGATCTTTTCCTTTTCCGCCCTGAGCACCATAACCCGGTACAAGGATAAAGGATTTCGGCATTACCTTACGAAGCACTTTTCCCATTTCCGGATAAGTTGCTCCTACTACAGCTCCGATATAGCTGTACTGATCTCCCATATGTTCTTCGCCCCATGCAGCTACTTTTTCTCCTACCAGCTCATATAATGGTTTTCCATTGATCAGCTGATCCTGAAATTCTCCGGAAGACGGGTTTGATGTTTTTACAAGGATAAACAAACCTTTCTTTTCTTCCTTACATACATCGATGAACGGTTTGATGCCGTCTGAACCAAGATATGGATTGACTGTCGCAAAATCTTCATGAAAGCCACTGTAACTTTTGCTTCCTACCTGTACTTTTCCAAGATGGCCGACTGCATAAGCTGCTGATGTAGAACCGATGTCACCACGTTTGATATCCCCGATAACTACCAGGTCTTTTTCCTGTGCATAGCTGACCGTTTTTTCATAAGCGATCATTCCCGGAATTCCAAACTGCTCATACATGGCGATCTGCGGTTTTACTGCCGGAATCAGATCATAAGTTTTGTCGATGATTTCCTTGTTGAACTGCCAGATTGCTTCTGCAGCACCTTCCAGTGTTTCACCGTACTGTGCATAAGCTGCTTTCTGTACATGTTCCGGCACGTAATTGAGCATCGGATCCAGTCCTACCACGATCGGTGCGTGTGTCTTTGTGATTTTTTCTACCAGTTTGTTGATCATAATCTTGTTCTCCTTTATGTTATCTTGATTTTAGAAACTCATATTCCTTCTGCATCAGTGCATCATCCGGATAATTTTCCAGATATTCTTCTGTTTTTGCTCTGGCACCTGCAAAATCACCCTGTTTTTCATAACAGGCGATTTCTTCCTGTAAAAGATTCTTCAAAACCCCGGAATCTCCCAGTGCGATTCCTTTCTGAACTGCCGAAAGAGCCTTTTCGTAATCCCCGGCTGAAAAATACATTCCGGCTGTGCTTAAGCAGCCTTCTGCATCGACATTTTCACCTGAAATGTATTCTTCTAAAAATTCCATGGCTGTTTCGTGATCGCCTGTTTTTTCATAAACATTGGCAAGATAGAACAATCCTTTGGAATCCCCTTCTTTTTCGGCTTCTTCGAAACATTTCTTTGCCTTTTCCGGCTGTTCAACTACATTATAAATGATCCCGCGGATCAGCGGATCTTTTGTTTTATCCAGTGCTTTGTTCAGATCGTCCTCTGCTTTTTTTGCCTCACCGGCAGCCATATAGAGCAGTCCTCTTCCAAGGTAAGTTTCATCTGACTTTTCAAATGCCAGAATCGCTGAATACGTATCGATGGCACCGGTCAGGTCACCGCTCCGGTACTGTGCCGATGCTTTATAGTAAGCCAGATCGATCTCTGCCTCTCCCACTTTCATATCAGCAAGTGACAACGCCTTTTCGTATTTTTCGATAGCACCGCTGTAATCTCCTGACAACTGCAGTTCCATCCCCTGCTGTTTCAAAGTCTGCTGGCGTTCGATGTGATCGTTATTGCTGCCGCAGCCTGCAATCGAGAGACTGAGTGCCAGAAATACGGCCATGATCTTACTCTTTTTCATTTACATTCCTCCAATAAGACTGATTCATGGTACATTTTAATATGAATGACCTCGAAAGTCTACGATAATTCTGTCCAAATTTATATCCTAAGATCTTTCCGGCACTGGTTGTCACTAACGGGAATAACAGCCAAGGCTTTCCAATCCTGCAAAGATACTTCGCCGTACTAAGTACCAGTTTTACCCCTTCCTTTTCTGAACGGATCCCGGCAAAGATCTCCGGATGATCCACCTGTGAAACTGCCAGATCAAAGTTCCTGTGAAACTGCTCTCTGGCATTATAATTATGAGAATGAATGACTTTGGCTTCTGCCGCATATGCGATCTTATATCCTGCTTTGATCAGTCCGCCGGCATAGATCATATCTTCGTTAAAGATGGTCCGTCTTGTAAATCCGCCCTGTCTGTCATACGTTTCTTTTTCATACATGGCACATACATTGGAACAGAAAAACGTTTTGATCCCCAAAGTATCCAGATCTTCTTTTGATTTGATCCTTGAAACTTCCGGATAGTTAAAACTTCTCGTATATTTTTCAATTTCCCTGCATGTTTCATTCGGCATCTGTCTTCCATAAACAGCTTTGATCTTTTCATCTTTTGAAAAAGCCTGCAGCAGATGCTCTGTCAGTCTGTCATCCTCCGGCATGGCATCCTGTGTCAGAAAAAGCAGATAATCTGCATCTGAAAACTCTGTCGCCTGATGTCTGGTTCCGCCGTGATCAAATTCTTCTTTTTTTAAAAGATGTACTTCACAAAGCGGATATTCCTTTTCTATTTTTTCTTTCCACGGTGCATCACCGGTATTCATCAAAATGATCTTGTTTAAAGGATAGCTCTGATTGCTCAGCCTTGCCAAAAGTTCCGGAAATTCTTTTCCCGGATGATATACCGGTATGACTGCATCAACCCTGATTTGTCTGTTTTTTTCCATTTTCATGACTGCACAATGAGCGAGGATGAAATTTTCCTCGCTCATTGATCTTTCTTTCATTTTTTAATAGATACCTGTTGTGTTTTTGATCTTGTCACTGATCTCTGCCACTTTTTCTGTCGGTTCGTAATCAGCACTTCCAAACAGGAACGCATGGAGCTGTTTTACGTTTTCTTCCAGATTTACCGGAACAACGCAAGATGCATTGCCGATCGTTGCACTTTCCTTATCAAATGGGAAGCCTGAATTTTCTTTGATATTATAAGATAATCCGTCTGCTGCGATCGCAAGAAGCTGATCAACTGTCATGTTCGTTGCACACATTGGGAATACCGTCTTAACGATACTATCCAGTTCTGTTACACTTAAAGTCTTTGCTTTTGCTACGATCGTTTCCAGAACTTCTCTCTGTCTTTCTGTACGTTTAAAATCATCACCCTTTGTATAACGGATACGGCAGTAAGAAGTTGCCTGTACACCGTCTAAAAGCTGAAGACCTGTTGTTTTTAATTTTGTTGTTGTTTTTCCTGTTACTTTTGATGTTTCTACCGTATAGTTATTTAAATGTTCGATCTCATATTCATCAACATCGATCTCGATACCGCCCATTAAATCTACAACTTCTGAAACAGCCAGAAAGTCTACGGACATATAGTAGCTGATATTCAGGTCAAGATTCATGTTCAGCATGGCAATGGCCTGTTCCGGACCGCCTACGGAATATGCTTCATTACATTTTTTATATTTATCATTTGCAAGATTTAAATACGTATCACGGTAAACAGATACCAGTTTTACATCTTTTGTTTCATTGTTAATGCTTGCGATCATGATCGTATCACTTCTGTTTCCTTTTCCAAGAGAACCGGCCTGTCTTGTATCCAGACCAAACAGTGCGATATTGGTATATTTTTCCATCGTTTCCAATGTTTCATCCGTCAGTTCATTTACGGATTCGTCTACGATCTTATCTTCAAAAGCAACTTTACTTAAAAGTTCTGTACGGCTCAGTACATATAATACGACCAGTAATACAACTAAGATCACTGCTTCTACGGCAAAAGTGATCATTTTGGCACGTTTACGTTTTTTGCTTTTCTTCTTTGATCCGTTTTTTGGTCTTTTGGTATCTAAATCTCTGCTCATGTTTGATTCCTTTCTCATGCTAATATGCATTTTTGTTAATAAAACCTTTAAAGAAGGTTAAAAATATAATTTTAAAATCCAGTCCAAGTGTCCAGTTCTCTATATAGTACAGATCATGTTCAATACGCTTCCTGATGGACGTATCGCCCCGGTATCCGTTGATCTGTGCCCATCCGGTCAGTCCCGGACGAACCTGATGCTTGACCATATATCTTGGGATCTCTTCCCTGAATTTTTCTACGAAAAACGGCCGTTCCGGTCTTGGACCTACCAGACTCATATCCCCTTTTAAAATATTGAAAAGCTGAGGCAGCTCATCAATACTGGTCTTTCGGATGATCTTACCCACCGTTGTCACACGGGGATCATTTTTTACCGTCCAGCCTTTTTTTTCTTTGTTCGGATCCTGCACTTCCATCGAACGGAACTTGTACATCTGGAATGTCTGATTATGAAGTCCTACACGCTCCTGTTTATAGATCAGCGGTCCTTTGGAAGTTGCTTTCACCGCAATGGCTGTGACCAGCATGACCGGTGAAAACAGGACAATGGCAAACAAAGAACCTCCAATGTCCACCATTCGCTTGATCAGTGCATTAAATGTATTGGAAAGCGGTACATGACGGATATTAATGACCGGAAGCCCCATCAGATCTTCTGTATAAGGTCTGGTCGGGATGATATTATTATAATCCGGTATAAACTTCGTATGAACCCCTGATTTTTCACACTCTGCTACGATGTGTTCCAGCTTGGAATACTCATTTAACCCCAGCGTAATGGCGATCTCATCTAATTCGTTTGCCGGAAGGATATACTGGAGATCATCACAGCTTCCGATGATCTGAACACTGCGGTATTCCTGACCTTTCGGAAGATTATCATCCAGAATCCCGCATACTTCATATCCCCACTGCGGATTTCCTTTGATCCTGTCAATATATTCCTCTGCTGCCCTGCTGTATCCTACCAAAAGGATGTGCTTTAGATTAAACCCGTTTTTCCGCATTTCCCATAAGATATAGCGGATCGCATTTCTTACACTGATCCCTGCCAGCGTATTGAGTATGCTGAAGATCACTAGAACACCACGGGAAAAATCTTTAGAAAAGATCGGCAGCTCTTTATGAAAGATCTGAAGACAGACGATCACGGAAAGCAGTACCACGGCATTCGCCTGTGCCACATGTCCGGCTTCCAGTCTCCTGCCCTTTACACGCTTCGATGTATACAGCTGAAACGCAAAGTATACAAACAACGTATACGGCACCAACGGGATGAGCATATAACAGTAATCCCGAAAAGGCAGTCCCTGATGCCCATGCAGAACCGGAAATCGGATCACCCATGCCAGAAGATAGGACAGGATCACTGTGACCGCATCAATGACTACATGCAGCCGGTTGAAGTGCTTCTGATTATCTTTGATCATAAAATTCACCTGTTAATTTTTCAATCTTCGTACCATATTCAGCCACAATTCCAACTGAATATTTACATAATGAGACAGATTTTTCCATTGAAATCTGACCTTTTTTTCTTTTCTGCAAAGGGAAATGCCGGCTCTAAGACCTGATGCATATTCTTTCCCCAGCCCTTTTTTTACGAAAAACAGCCATTTGATCATAAATCCCAGAAAAAGGAATGGACTGTTTAATATTATTTGCAAAAACGGCATATTTTTATAAGCCATATAAACACTGTTTTTGGAAGACAGCTTTACTTTAAAAGCATTGTGTGCCGAACCGGAAAAACCGCTTCCCACATGATATACCACTGCCTTCGGTGCATAGACATTTCTGTATCCGAAGATCCTTGCACGATAACCGATGTCAATGTCCTCCAGATAAGCAAAATGCTCTTCGTCAAAATATCCCAGCTCTTCCAACATTTTTTTCCGGTAGATTGCTGCTCCGGCACAGGCTGCAAAAATCTCTGCCGGCGTTTCGTATTGTTCCACCGGTGCATTTTTTCCTCTTCCGAACGCCCAGCCTAATGCACAGTAATAATCTCCTGCATCATCCATGCGTGTTCGGTCATGAAACTGTACCATCTTCGATGAACAGGAAAAAATCTTTTCATCACTTTTCACTGCACGCAAAAGCTCAGAAGCAAATTTTTGATCAACTTCTGTATCATTGTTCAGTAAGATCACATATTCACTGTCTGCTGCTTTGATCCCTTCATTGACGGCACGGCAGAATCCATAGTTCTGATCCAGCACGATCGTCTTTACCTGAGGAAATGTCCGGAGATATTCCAGACTTCCATCAGAAGAACCGTTATCTACTACGATCACTTCCTGATCTTTTATATCCTGTGCAAAAACTGCCTTTAAACAGTTTTCCAAAAAATGTTTTCCATTATAGTTGGGAATTACAATCGATACTTCTCTCATATGGAATGTCCCTTTTTCATTTTTGCTGTAGCAGCCGGTACATATGCGATCCGATAACCGCTTTTCTTTACAAAACTGCAAAGATCCTGCATCATTTCTTCGGAATCTGCCTTCTCCGGCTTCCATTTTTCAAACAATTCTCTTCTCACTGCAAAGAGCCTGAAAGAAACACCTTCTGTATTCTGCTGCAGAACAGCTTTATGAAAGTAACCGGTAAATCCTTTTGCCAGTCCGCGATCTGCGTATACCGGCTTTTTACCGCTTCCCTGCTCCATCCTTCCATAGAGCAGTTCTCCCCGATCAGAAAGGATCCTTCCGCCTGCCATACCGATCCCATTTCGCAGACAGTTGACTGCCAGCTGGGACAATGCTTCTGCTGATATGCCATGAAGTCCTGCTTCTGCAAATAAGAGTACAGGACTGTCGATTTTCTGATCTTTGGAAAATATTACAAATTTATTAAATTCATTATCATAATATATAACATTTCCCGTATTTTGTCTATGAAATTCCCCTGAAAAATTGTTTAATATTTTCTTATGATTTTGTCCATTAGTGGAAAAAAGAATCAAACTAGCTGAAAAATCAGCAGGAATTTGATAATTTGTCTGATAAAATCCATAAAAACGAGTCTCTGATACCGTTCCGGATTCCCCACAGCGTTCCAGATGTGCTTCCACTGCCCGCCGTCCGGCCTCATAGGCATACAGCTTGCTCATCGGATTTGCCGCCGTCGAAGCCTGATGACATCTCCAGTGATACAGTACCTTTGGAATGTGCACCACACATTTTGCCTTTTCTGTCAGCCGCAGCACAAGATCATAATCCTGCGCTCCGTCATATTCCGGACGAAAGTATCCGACAGAATCCAAAAGGGATCTTTTCACCACTGTAAAATGACAGATATAATTGTTGCTCCTTAAAAGATCCGGATTAAAATCCGGCTTATAATGCGGTTCAAAATAATGTTCCAGATCAAACGAAACTTTATCTTCGTCTGTATAGAGGACTTCTGCCTGCGGATACTGCTCCAGTGCCATACGCATTTCATAGAGTGCATGAGGTTCCAGAAGATCATCATGATCCAGCAGTCCGATATACTCACCGGCAGCCATCATAAGTCCTTCATTGGTGTTTTCTGAAATCCCTTTATTTTCTGCCAGACGTTTATATCTGATCCTCTGATCCGAAGCCATATATGCTCTGACGATCCGTTCTACACTGTCATCACGGCTTCCATCTGCAATACAAAGCTCCACACGACAAAAAGTCTGTCCGAGGACAGACTCGATCATTTGCCTTAAAAAGAGTTCCGGCGTATGATACGTCGGAACTACAATACTAAAGGTCACATCATTTCCGGAAAAAATCTTTTTCTTCTGAGCCTCCAGCTCTTCTTTGGAAGGAAGTGCCGCCAGACGTTCTTTTTCATAATCTTTCAACGCCAGATTTTTGGCTCTTTTTTCTTTTACTTTATAATAAGTATTCGTAAATCCGTTTCTTCTGATCTCACTGTTCAGACGCAAGATCATGTTTGTTATTTTGGACATGGATCTTCTCCTAGAAAGTCACTTCTCCGTCATGTGCGATCAGAGATACACTTTTTACATTTTCAATCGCTGCCACTGTCTGCACCAGTTTCGCTTCTTCTTTCACTCTTACTTCGATGATCATATCCAGATGACCTTCGGTGTAATTTCTGGATTTCACTTTACATACTTTTCCTTCTGCTTTTACTGCATCCAGTACCGCATTTTCAGCATCTAATGCAGATGCATTTACCACAAGCATCATCGGTGCTTTGGATGTCGGAACCAGATCCAGACAGATGATCCCTACCGTTACCAGTAAAGACATCAGCAATGCGATCTCGTAAAGACCTGCACCACAGATGATCCCCACACTGATCGCCCAGAATAAGAAGACCAGATCCATCGGATCTTTGATCGCTGTACGGAAACGGATGATCGATAACGCACCTACCATACCAAGTGAGATCACCAGATTGGACTGCATTGCCAAAATGATCGATGCTGTGATCACGGAAAGTGCCACCAGTGAAATATTAAATGTCTTAGAATAAAATGTTTTTCTTGTGATCACTCTGTAGATCACAAAAATATAAACTGCGATCAGTACCGTTACGGCAAGTGTTGCTGCGATACGTCCGGTGCTGATATCACCGCCTGTAAAACCTTCTAAAAAGGATTTTTTGAAAATATCTGAAAATTTTGTCATTCTTATGTATACTCCTTTTCTGTATCATTATTTTTCTAACAGCTATTTTTAGTTCCTGTCCGCTTTTTTAGCAGCGGCATTGGAAATTGTATTTATACATTATATTTTCTGCACAGATAAAATTTCGAATATGCCGTCTGTCTTAAACTGTCCAACTGCAGCACACTCTTGATATAATCCGGCAGAAACTCATCAAATTTGACTTCCAGAACATGCCATCCTGCCGGCATGACCGGTCTTTTATAGATTTCTTTTTCTAAAAAAGAATCGATCTGATTTGAAGAAGAGATATTCTCATCCAGCGTGATCCTTACATTGCCCAAATGATAAACATAGGGAACTCTGTCATATTCTACGATGATCTTCGGCTTCATCAAAGAAGTTTTCATCGCCAGCAAGAGTTTCTGCAATACCGGATCATATTCTTTGCTGTCCGGCAAAGGCTGTCCTTTCATAAGGATCCTGCACTGTTCTTCTGTCAGGGGACAGGAAAGTTTTAACGTCTTTCCACGCTCCTTTTTTTTCAGTTCCAGACTGATCTTATCTTTATTTCCATTATAAATGCGGATACGGAACTTTTCTCTTGGATCTGTTCCATTCTCATTTTCATAATAACATCTGTTATAATAATCGTCAAAATACAGGCTGCGTATCGTGTACATTCCATTTTCGCCCACATGGGAATCCAGCGGGATCAAATGATGGATCCTTCCCTGGATCAATGCCAGCTGTGCTGCCGTACAGATGTACTTCAGCTCATGACGATATTTTGGTTGATTTTTTTTATCAGACATGCAATACTCCTTGATCACTGTTCCAAATAACTAGAATTATACAATGCTTCATCTAAAAAAGCCAGTCTGTTTTTTGCATAGGTCAAAAGATCCGTACAATCTTCTGCATGGATTCCGTCTGGCCAGCGTTCTTCATCTCTGCCCATCGCTCCGGAATCACGAACCTGATGATCCAGCTGTAAGATCAGTGCTTCGATCGCATCATCGCTAAGGACATCACTCCGCAGTTCTTTATAGAGTGCCTGCATGTGATCTCTGGCTCCTTCACAGTTGAGTGCGATGATCCGGTCTCCGATCTCCCATGTAACCCGGTTCTGCAGCGTATCTGTCTGAAATTCCGTATAATATGGATTGATCTCACCTACGGAAACATTTCCCCATGTCAGATCCAGATCCCATGGTGCAAAATAAAATTTATAGTCATACAAAAGCGTTTCGTCGTATTTTGCCACGAAAAATACATTTTTTGCCGTATGGTCATGCCCTGTGATCATCTGGATCAAAAGCCATAATCTCATGGCACTGTCGGAATCAATGATCTCCGGCTGAACTTTTACAAACTCCTCGTCAGGCAGTGTCAGTGCCGCACAAAGATCAGCCATCGGCTTCCATGCATCTTCGTTCATTTCACCGTCTTTGATCGCAAATCCTTCTACTTCCGCCTCCGGATCCGTTTCATTATAAAAAGTTTTGTACTGGTAAGTTAATCCACCCGGATTTTTTCTTTTATAAGAATAATCTTCCTCCTGCAGATCCAGCTGTTTTCCATCTACCGGCTCCATCAGACCATAAACGCCACAGTAGCTGTTGTCTGCAAAAACTTCTACATAAGTCATTTTCGGTCCATAATAACTGCTTTCAGAGACCGTCTCAGCTCCAAACATCCCCCAGACTTCCATGGAAAGTTTATCCCGCAGCTTGCTCGCATCATTATAGATCGCATACAGGATCCAGTCATCGTCTTTTCTCATGCCAAACAGAGACAATTTATTTTTTTCCGTTTCTCCGTCATTTTCTTTTGTCAGATTGAGCTTGTACCCTTTTTTCGGAAACATCCTGCTTGTATTTCCCCTGATATGCCCGTTATAATCCGACTGCTGTACACCATACATCGAAAAATCCGTATCATAAAAAACGGCAGTCCCCGTAATCTCTTCTGTCAGAAAACCTTCGTTCGTAGCAAGATCGATCACCGGAAGTCCGGTAAATACGACATAATATTCTGCCCATGACTGATCATCATAGACCAGCATCTGAAAAGCTTTTCCCTGTGCGATCACTGATTTTTTATTATGGTCAGAAATGTCTTCTGCAAACAAAACACTGTATTCCGGCTGTCCGCTTACAAATTCCAGCTTTTCCCACTGTTCCTCTTCCATATCTATCGGAACATAAAACGTACTTCCTGCATCGTCAAACGGAACACGCATTTCATTGCATAAAAGTGCGGTAAATTCCAGTTTTTCCACCTGTCTGTGTGTCTTCTGGATCAGCTGGACTTCTCTTTTTGATACGGTATTGAATACAGCAAAATTTTTATCCTGCAGTCTGTCTATCAAAATAAAACTGCTGATCAGCAAAATAATGCTTCCTAGCAGAAACAGTTTCTTTTTCATCCTATTTTCCTCATATACTGCTATATTATACCATTTGACCTATTATAATTCAAATATTATCACGGATTTCTTATATTTTTATTAATTTTCCCCACAGACTTTGACATTTCCCCCAATTCCTTTTACATTGGAACAAAGAAACGAACTGGAGGATCTTATGAAAAAACGTTATCAAATTTTATTTTCTTTATTACTGCTCCTTTCCGTCTGCATGATTGGCTGTGGAAAAGACCAGCCGCAAAGTTCTGATGAACTTTTAACGGACACCTCTGAAATGTCTCCGGATGAAACACCGGATGAAGAGCTTCCGGAAGAGATCATTTCCGATGAAGCCTCCGATGAATCTCCTATGGAAGAAGAAACTGCTGTTTCCTATCCTTACTGGTGGGAACTTCATGATTATAATCTGGATCAGGAACTGCTGGCTGAAGACGGTGAGATTAAAAATTTAAGTATCCAGCCGGGAAACAATCCCGATGAATTATATCTTACCTGGTTTTCAAGATCAGATTCCCGCGGAAAAGTCAAATTTCATAAAGAAGGTCTTTTTAATGACATTACCGTAAAGGCTGTAACAGAACCAAGCGTTTCTGTTGCCGGATATTACCGCAACAGTGCACTGGTCACCGGATTAGACTCCAATACCAGTTACACTTACTATGTAAAAAACGGACACAGTGTTTCACCAACTTACACTTATGAAACCGGTGATCTTACTTCTACAGACTTTACCTTTACCATTGCCGGTGATCCTGAGATCGGGCTTGGAGATCCGGAAGTGCTTCCGGGACATCGCAGCATCTGGCGTGTCATGTTAAACCGTATGAAATCCCAGATTCCGGAATCCGATTTTCTTCTGGTCATGGGAGATCAGGTCGCTGATCCTGCTTCTGAAACACATTACGATTATTTTTTAGACAATTCCGTTTTATACTCTACGGCACTGGTACCCGTCATGGGAAATCATGATGTGGGAAGCGGATTTTTCGGAGATCATTTTTCTCTGCCGAACCTGAATTCCATCGGTACTTCCGAAGGACGTGACGGCAACTACTGGTTTACCAGAGGAAATGTTCTTTTCATGGTATTAAACAATCCTTCACCGACACATTATACGGAACATGAAAATTTTGTAGAAGCAACGGTCAATCAGAATCCTGATGCAAAATGGAGGGTCATCATCAGCCATTATTCTCCTGCATCTATGGTAGAAAAATATCAGGGAGCCGCTGAATCCGTAAAATCGTCTTATTCCTACATGGCAAAAGTGTACGGGATCGATCTGTTTTTAGGCGGTCATGACCACATTTATACCCGAAGCTATCTGATGGACGAAAACTTCAATCCGGTTTCTACAAATGTCGAATCCGAATTTTATGATCCGGGATATCCGCTCTATGTGATCTTCAACGGCTCTACTGATGCCCTGCTGCGTCAGCCGGACAATGATTATCCGTGGGCGGCCGTCTGCGTACAAAATGATGTGCCGCAGCTTAGCCGTGCCGATGTTACAGAAAATTCTTTTACGATCACAACCTATGATGCTGATTCCTGGACTGTGATCGACAGTTTTACGATCTATAAAGATTAAAAACCGTGTTGCTATTTTAAATATCTAATGTTATAATTATCGAAGTTGATTTTTGTAATTATTGTTATTTAAAATAGCATCTCATTGATAGAAAGGATGATTTTCTTATGAAAAAATTGTCATTAACGTTATTATCT
Organism: uncultured Lachnoclostridium sp.; assembly: GCA_964634715.1. Taxonomy (GTDB): domain Bacteria; phylum Bacillota; class Clostridia; order Lachnospirales; family Lachnospiraceae; genus HGM12587. The sequence continues at coordinate 14,247 of CAZWLV010000001.1, forward strand.
GATACCGTTTCTCAAAAGAGAAAAGAAAAAGGACTGACTCAGCAGCAGCTTTCTGACCTGACCGGCATCAACCGTTCCATGATCGGCCGTCTGGAAAAACAGGACTTTACACCTTCTATTTCCCAGCTGGAAAAATTAGGTGAAATCTTAGAATTTGAACCGACCGACTTATTTACGGAATCTAAAACAGCTGCTCCGGCAGAAAAAGTTTCTCCGATGAATATCGCAGTAGCCGGTACCGGATATGTCGGACTTTCCATTGCCACACTGCTGGCACAGCATAACCATGTCACGGCCGTAGACATCATTCCTGAAAAAGTGGAAATGATCAATCACCGCCAGTCACCAATTCAGGATGAATATATTGAAAAATATCTGAGTGAAAAAGAACTGGATCTGACTGCTACGACAGACGGTGCTTCTGCTTATAAAAATGCCGATTTCGTCATCATCGCAGCACCGACCAACTATGATAGTAAGAAAAATTATTTTGACACCAGTGCAGTAGAGTCCGTGATCCAGCTGGTATTAGAAGTCAATCCGGAAGCCATTATGGTCATTAAATCTACCATACCGGTAGGTTATACCAAAAGTGTCCGTGAAAAATTCCATACAGACCGCATTTTATTCAGCCCGGAATTTTTAAGAGAATCCAAGGCACTGTATGATAATCTTTATCCAAGCCGTATCATCGTTTCCACCGAACCGGAAAATGAACACCTTGATAAAGCTGCCCATACTTTTGCCGCACTGTTACAGGAAGGTGCCATCAAGCAAAACATCGATACGCTGTTTATGGGTTCCACTGAAGCGGAAGCGGTGAAACTTTTTGCCAATACGTACCTTGCACTCCGTGTCAGCTACTTTAACGAACTGGACACTTATGCAGAAACCAAAGGACTGGATACCCAGTCCATCATCAACGGTGTTTGTCTGGATCCAAGGATCGGAACACATTACAACAATCCTTCTTTCGGATACGGTGGTTATTGCCTTCCAAAAGACACAAAACAGCTTCTTGCCAACTACGATCAGGTTCCGCAGAATATGATGTCTGCCATTGTCGAAAGCAACCGTACAAGAAAAGATTTCATCGCAGACCGTGTTTTAGAGCTTGCAGGTGCTTATGAAGCCAACAGTTCCTGGGAACAGGAAAAAGAAAAAGAAGTTGTTGTCGGCGTTTATCGTTTGACCATGAAGAGTAACTCTGACAACTTCCGCCAGAGCAGCATTCAGGGAGTTATGAAACGGATCAAAGCAAAAGGAGCCACCGTTATCATTTATGAACCGGCTCTGGAAAACGGCACCACGTTCTTTGGCAGCAAAGTCATCAACAATCTGGCTGAATTCAAGAAAAAAAGCCGTGCCATCATCGCCAACCGCTACGACAGCTGTTTAGATGATGTCAAAGAAAAAGTTTATACGAGAGATCTCTTCCGCAGAGATTGATCATCTTCTCTAATATTAAAAAAACAGGTTCTAAGACCTGTTTTTTTAATATCCTTTGAATCTTTCCTTTACAAAGTTTCAAAAACACATTTGTTATTTTCTGCGGATCCAATGCTTTTTGACTTTCTTTAATACATTTACCACTCTTGAAGGCAGGAGTTTTTTCAGATGACGTTTGACTTTTTTCCGAAAACTTTCCCGTTTTACCGAAATCACACAGTCATAAACAGTTTCTTCAATACTTCCGTAATGGGTCTTATATTCAAAATCTCCCCCTGCAAAAAACAGTTCCGTATGTTTTTTCTCCACCATCCGCACCAGATGATGGAAAAATACTGCTTTTCCAAGAGAATAATCTCTCATTTCCGGATTATATGCAAAATTTTCTCCATAAACGACCGGGCACTGTTCACAGGAAAACCGGACGGCTCCGATCGTTCCTCCAAAAGTAAATACGTAACAATCCGAAACATGATAACGATCCAGATATTCCTCCGGTGTCATCTTATAAACTCTGTTTCTCGTTGCATATTTAAACTCAAAAAAGGCTTCCACTACTTCCATAGGGATCTCATTTCTCTGATATTCCTTAATCTCCATCTTTCCGTAGGCTTCTTCTGCAAACCGCAGTTTTTTACGCATTTTCTGACGGGATTTGTAAGAGATCCGATGTTCCATTTCTTCTACAGTGTCCGGAAATACGATCCTGAAATGATTATGCGCATGGGCTTTTCCACAAGCTATTACACCATTTTTATAGGTCACTTTTTTGATCTGCGGATGCTTTTTCCCGATATAAGAAACCAGCTTCTGCACTTCCTCTTTTGTAAGTGACATCAGCCAGATCCCAAGCTCTGCTTCTTCTTTCTGTAAGCGGTATTCTACGATCTTTCTTTCTTTTCCATGGATGATCTTTACTGCTCTATATTCTTCCGGCTTACAAAACAGATCATATCTGTTATAAATAAAATCCGGATCCATCTTTTCTAATTCTTTTGTATTTTTTACACTTTTTATTTTGATTCTCATGTGGCATTATCTCCCCAAATAATATAAAATGTATTGTATCATATATCAAGAGGAGTGTCCACGGAGGTTACTTATGATTCATAAAGAGAAAACACGATTATATTTTGCACCGCATCAGGATGACGAACTTCTGACCATGGGGATCGACATCAGTTCTTCGATCTCTCATAACTGTGAAGTACATGTGATCTTATGTACTGATGGTTCCAGATCCAATGTCCGCAAAACTTTAAATAATGGAACAACCTGTTCCAAACACGATGGTACTCATATTTACGAACTTTCTGCTGAAGAATTTACTGCTGCCAGAGATAAAGAATTTACAGACAGCTGTCTTGCTTTGGGAGTCCCTGCTTCCAACATCCATATTTATGAAGAGCGTTCCGTTGACGGCAGCCTTTCTGTGGAAGCTGCCCAAAAGATCATCAGCCACTATACTTCCCTTTATGGAAAAGATGCTGTTGTCTGTACGATCGCTCCAAACAACGGTCCTGCCCAGCATAAAGACCACAAGGCACTGGGAAAAGCAGCTGAAAATTTATTAAACAACGGAAAATTACAGGAAGTTCATTTTTTCATCGAACCGTATCATGCAAAAAAAGTACTGGATAATCCACGTCTGCTTCCGCTCTATCCATTTTCCCAAAAGGCATCTTCTGCCACGGCTCAGCAGCTGAAAAAGGCAATCCAGTCTTACTCTTACTGGAATCCCCAAAAACAGCGTTATGCCGTAGGATATCATTCTGTCACCACAGAATTTAATGACTTTTTAAAAGAGATGACTTCTTATCATTACGTCAAAAAACCATGGTCTTCCATGAGTGCGGCAGATAAATTAAATTACCGTTACCGACGCTGGTTAAAACTGCAAAAGCAATCCCAGCTGTTTTATTCCATGGCAGAGTGTCCGCAGCCAAATCTGGACTCTTTAACAGCAGTTTCTGTGGAAAAACAGGAAGATTACCGTAATTTCTGCCAGAAATATGATTTAAAACTCCGGGAAAAAGATCTTCAGCGGCTTTCCGACGGTTCTTCTTTCTGGTGCCTGCTCAACGAAGATCAGATCGTGGTATCTACCGGCTGGCTTGTTTATGGCTCTCAGTTTTACATCGGTGAAACAGACTACGGATTTGATATGAAGCATTCTTCCGCCGGCATTCTGTTTGATTTTAATACCAAACCGGAATACCGTGGAAACGGTTACTATGGACTTTTGCTGCAAAGCATCGTTCATCGTGCCAAAAAACCTTCCCGTTTCATCATCTACACTGCACCGGACAATACTGCCAGTGCCAGAGGGATCCAAAAAGCCGGCTTTCATTTTGGCGGTGCTTTATCCGCATCAGAGCATACACTCAAACCTTATCTGAAATCAGCCGGATTTACATCCATCTTTCGAAAAAACCGTTTCTTTGGAATGCGGGTTCGTAAGTAACAGCCAAAAGGCACGTCCGATCAATGGATGTGCCTTTCAACTTTTTTGTGTACTATATACACTCTTTTTTCATTTAGTTTATTATCTGCGTTAGGATTCCACACCTTCCGTACTCTCTTTGATAAACATGATCTTAAAGGTCATAAGGATCAGCTGCACATCCAGCCAGAACGAATAATTCTGGATATACATCATATCCATTTTCAGCTTATCGTATGGAGTCGTATTATATTTTCCATAAATCTGGGCATATCCGGTCAGACCGCCCTTTACTTTCATACGGCAGGAGAATTCCGGAATCATTTCTTCATATTTTTTGATCAGTTCCGGTCTTTCCGGTCTTGGACCTACAAAGCTCATTTCCCCTTTTAAAATATTGATCAGCTGTGGAAGTTCATCTAATCTGGTCTTTCTGATAAAAGCTCCTACCGGAGTGATCCTGCTGTCATTCTGTGATGCCAGTTTTGCTTTTCCGTCTTTTTCCGCATCTACGATCATACTTCGGAATTTATAGATCATAAATGGTTTTCCATGAAGCGTACAGCGTTCCTGCTTGTAGAACGCCGGACCTCCGTCATAGACTTTGATCGCCGCTGCTGTTACCAGCATGATCGGAGATGCCACAAGAAACATCGGGATTGCAAGTGCCAGATCCAGACATCTCTTTGCAAACCGCTGTTCAAAGGTCATTTCGTTATTTACCATATGAAGTAACGGTGAATCAAATAAAAGCACATTTCCCGCACTTCTGATGATCGTATCTGATAATTTTGAAGTCATATAAACTTCAATATTGTTTTGATAACAATATTTCAAAATCTCATTTCTCTTTTCCGAGGAAATATCATACAAAAGCACATACGAATATGCTGAAATCTTCTTTTTCAGCTCATCTGCCGGAAGTTCCACTGAAATTTTTTCCTGAATATCGTATTTGTCTTTTCTTTTTTCAAATTTCTGCACCATTTTTTCCGGTGAATACGCATCATAGATCAGGAGCATTTTTTTTGCCGGATAAAGTTTTCTCAGCAATCGGTCAAACACATAAACCATTGCAGCAGATAACAAAAAGTCCAAGATCAGCAGCGTCAGCATCGACTGTAAAATCTTTAAAATCCATTTAATATCTCCTACCATCAATATGATCTGAACACTCATGATCGCATTGCAGATCCCTAATGCAAGATACTGGGAAAGCAGTACATTCCAACGGGATAAATGCCCGATCTCCAAACCGCCATATACTCTGAAAAGCAGATAAAGTACTACCAGATAAACACCTGCGATCAGCCAGTTTCCCTTATTTTCAAAAGGATTTACTTTTAAAATATTCATATCTCTGATCCAAAGATAGAGAAATGCAATTTCGAAAACAATGATCATGATCCCTCTGATCACTTCAATGATCAGTCCTTTATTTTTCTCTTTGTTCATTTTCTTACTCTTTCTTTTATCTTCTCTTAAAAAGTTCATTTTTAATAAAATTTTTTATGACAGATTTGCATAGATCGTATCATTTAACTGTTCCCGATAGTGTGTTACGACCTTTTGCAGCTGCACATCGTTTGCATTCTGATCCCAGTTGATCTTCTGAAGACATTCTTCCTGTGTCCCGTCAATCCTTGCCAGTTTATGATTCAATGCCGTATTGATGATCGGTATATGATCCATCGCTGCATGGACATTTAACCAAATATCGTCTGCCCATGGACAGATTTCCTGCAGCAGTTTTTCATCAAATAATTCCTTACCAAAAATATGCGGTGGAAACAGCGTTCCTGCACCTCCGGTAAAAAACCAGTCCGGTCTTGTCTGATACCGGTCATAACCACACTGTTTTTTCCATTTTCCATAAGGCAGGATCTTTCCCTGTTCATCAAGACCGATCTCATGGACTCTGGAAGCGATGATGGCATCCGGAAAACGCTGATGTGCTTCATAGAGCTTTTCTGCAAAATCAACCGGATATACAAGATCATCATCTAAGATCATGATCAGATCATCCGGATATTCCTTCATGGCAGGGAGAAATTTTTTATATGCTCTCAGATCCCCCTGGCACCAGCGGATCGTTAATCCGTATTTCTTTAAATCTAACAGTTCTTCCGGAAGCTCCTGCTCTTTCTTTGGAAACTGATCTTCTGACAGCCATAAAATGATCTCATCCGGCTTTAATGTCTGGATCATCATCTGTTTTACCACATTTGCAGCTGCTTCGATTCTCGCCGGAAATGAAGTCATGGAAACGATCAGCTTTGGTGAACGTTTTTCTGTTTCCAATCCTCCTCTCTGCAAAAACACAAGTTTCTCCAACGCCTGAACACGATACATCAGTTCCGCTTTATTTTCTGTTAAAACATTTAAACGTCTTTCCACATCTCTTAAATCCAGCAAACGTTTCTCGACATCATTTAAACGTTTCTGCAAAGAAATTACCTGTTTTTGCTCTTCTTCGTATTTTTCTCTAAGGGAAAGGATCCCTAATTTCTTTAATAAGTATGATTTCATCCTTTTCATCGCCGCACCACTCATTTTTTCTATGTTACTATTCAGTAATCTTTACACATCATCTGTAATTTTTTATTGGAAATACTGTTCAAAACTTTCTGTTTGAACCCGGAGCATTTCCTGATAATTTCTTTGATCATAATAATCTTCTTCTGGATATCCGGTAATTTCCAGATAATCAAAAGCTTCTGTTTTCAACCGTTCAAAAACCTTGCGTTTTGCTTCCGGATCAGTTACCGCACGTAAATTATACATACAGCCGTTCATCGCACAATTCACATAGCTTTTTCTTAAACTATCCAGCATTCCGATTTTTTTCAACTGGTCATGCCATGCATAATATGCTTCAAAGAAATATCTTTTTTTACTGCTCTGCAGATTATTTTTTAATCCGACACGGTAATTTACATACTGCTGATCCAGCGTTACGATACGCTCTGCCATCGCAATCGACGACAAAATAAAAAATACATCGTTTGCATTATGAAGTGTCTGAAACTGTAATCCTGTGCTTTCTATAAATTTACGCTTGAAAAGTTTCGTCCATGGACAGGCAGATGTGATCTGAAAAATCTGATCTGGACAGTCTTTGCAGGCAAAAGGCTGCTCTTTCGGTGCCTTTTTTGCATCCAGCAGATAGTCTCCGATCCACGTTCTTCCAGTCGGTTCATGATAATGCTTTCCTCCGAACAAAACGATATCAGCATCAGTCATTTTGGCTTTGTAATAAGTATCTTTGACCAGATTTTTTTCAAAAAAATCATCTGAATCCAGAAAAAGGACATATTCTCCTTTTGCATGGGAAAGACCAAGATTCCTTGCAGCTCCTGCATGTTGATTTTGCTGCGTAAAAACCCGAACCCGCTGATCATTTCTTTCATATTCCCTTAAAATCTGAAGTGAATGGTCAGTAGATCCATCATCTACTGCGATCAGTTCTATATGTTTTACACTTTGTCCCAATACGGAATCAACAGCCTGACGCAGATATTTTTCTGTATTATATACCGGCATAATGATAGATACCAGCGGATCTTTCCCTCCTGATTTCATACGAAAGCAGATTTTTCGATCCAGCAGATAATCCGAAATTCCCAGTTTTTTGATCTTTTTATAAATATGCAGTATTTTCCTTGGAATGCATGCAAAAAAACGATAAACCCGGCAATTCCAAAGTTTCCGATCGATTTTTTTCAATAGATTTTTCATACCCTGTTCCCATTTCTTTTAACTATTTTGACCGCTTTGCTCATATGCTGACAGATATTGTTCAAAGCTCACATAAAAAACACGCTTCATATCCCTGTAATTTCTTTTATTATAATAATAATCTTCTTCTTTTCTGACAATCTCCAAATCTGCAAAAGCCTCATTTTTTAATTGTTCAAACAAGGCTCTTTTTAAGTTCAGATCCGTGATCTTTCTCAGATTATGCACACAGCCGTTTACAACACAGTTGGCATAACTTTTTCTCAAAACATCCAGACGACCTATTTTTTTCAACTGATCGTGCCATGCATAATATGCCTCAAGAAAACACCGTTTCTGACTGCTCTGCAGATTATGCTGCAGCCCGACACGATAATTTACATACGGCTGATCTAAGGTTACGATCCGGTCTGCCATCGAAATCGCTGACAGTACAAAAAAGATGTCATTGGCATTATAAAGTTTCTGAAACTGCAGACCTGTACGTTCTATAAAGGTACGCTTAAACAATTTTGTCCACGGACAATCGGATCCGATCTGAAAAAGCGTATCCGGACAATCTTTCCAGCAAAACGGTTCTTTTTCAGGAGCATAGCTTAGATCCAGATAATTTCCTTCTGTGATCTCTCCGGTCTGATCATGATAATGTCTTGCACCAAACAGCACGATGTCTGCATCGTTTAATTTTGCTTTATAATAAGTGTCTTTTATCAGATCTTTCTCGAAAAAATCATCTGAATCCAAAAAGAGCAGATATTCTCCTTTTGCATGAGACATTCCCAAATTTCTCGCAGCACCTGCATACTGATTTTCCTGCGTATACACCCTGATGCGGTGATCTTTCGCCGCATATCGTTTCAGGATTTCCAAAGAACCATCGGTAGATCCGTCATCTACGGCTATAATCTCCAGATATTTTACACTCTGTTCTAATAAGGAATCCAATGCCTGTTCTATATATTTTTCTGCATTGTAAACCGGCATTACGACGGAAACCAGCGGTACAGATCCCCCATGCTTCAAACGAAATTTCGCTGTTTTTTCCATGCAGTAAAAAGAAATTGCATGAACCCCTTTTTTCAGAATCTTCCTGCACAACTGATACAGTCTGCAGTTCCATAATTTTTTATCTATCTTTTTTAATAATCCCTTCATGGCCGACTCCTTTATGCTCTCTTATCCGTCTTAAAGCCTGTAACTGTTTGCTTTTTTACAGCTCTGTTTTTTCACTGGGAAACTCTTATTTTGTCATGTGAGATACCCATCCCAAAATATTTCCTGCGGTCTTATTGGTAATGAGTTTTTCATTATTTCCACCAAGTACCAGTCCTTCATGGATTCCATGGCTCTGGGCATATGCTTTGGCAGCTGCTTCTGAACCTGTTTTGGTAAGGATCAGCGGTGCACCTTTTTTGAGTGCCAAAGGTCCTCCGCAAAGTCCATCGGCAAATACACTGCTGGATGCCAATACAACTGAAGACGGGGAAGTAAAGAATTTCTCTGCGATCATGACAGAAGTTTCATATCTGTTCGATCCGCCGATCCGCTCCACCGTTCCATAAGTTTTTAATTCATTTTCTAAACTTGCACTGACTGCTCCGGTTCCTCCAAGAATATAAAATTTCTTTCCTGAAAGAGAAGAAAGCCATGTTTTTTGTTCTTCTGTCAATGTTTTGTTCACCAGAAGGATCGGTTTTCCCGTAGCCGAACCTGATAAGCTGTCCGCAAATGTTTTTCCCGTACATACGAGGATCTCTTTTGAAGAAACCTTTGCTTCTTTTAAGATCGCAAGATTGGTTTCATAACGTGTTTTTCCCTGAAGCCGTTTCACGGTATAATCTCCAAGACCACAGCCGACTCCTTCCGGAACTGCTGCTGTACCGCCCAGAATATAGACCGTACCGCCTTTTTTCACATGATTCTGGATATAATTTCGTACATCCTGTGCATTTTTTCCGTTTGTCATGATGATCGGTGCATTTTTAATGCCTGCCAGATAACTTCCGCCCAGTGCATCTGCAAAATTGCTTCCATCTGCTACGATGATGTGACTAAATTTCGAAATTCCAAGCTGTGATTTTAATGCATTGGCGATTTCAAAAGAAGTTTCATATCTGCTGGAACCATAGAGACGTTTTGCATACGTATCACTGATCTCTACGATCTTTCCTACCGGATTTTTCCAGCCGTTTGGATCCACATACCAGAAACTCATATCGACATTTCCGCCATTGGCATCTTCCTTAATTCCGTTTACTTTTGCAGTGCTGGTATACTGCCAGAATTCATAGTCTCCTGCATAATCTGCACTTTCATTGTATCTTGCAAGCCAGATCTTATAATCTTTGGAGATTTCAGAAGCATTCAGACCTTTCTCCAGCATATTTTTATTGGCATACAGCATCGGTGTATATCCCTGTGCTTCTATTGTCGCACAGAATTTTCTGCAGATTTTGGTTGCCTGACTTTTTGACAGATTGGCATTATACAAACGGCCGATCGAACCATTGGTTCCTGATGCATATTCATAATCCATTACTACCGGAAGGGAAACGTCATAACCGGAGATCAGATCCAGTACATATTCTGCCTCTTCCACAGCTTCTTTTTCTGTGATCGCCTGAGAAAAGATATAAACGCCGACTTTCACCCCTGCTGAGATCGCATTTTTCATGTTTTGAGCAAAATACGGATCTTTATTTAAGGTACCGCTTTCCCCATATCCGCGAAATCCGACTCTGATGATGGCATAATCGATTCCGGATGCTTTTACCTGTACCCAGTCAATGTTTTTCTGATGCGTAGATACATCGATCACTTTCCGGATTTCATATCCGTTGAATTTACTGTCGTGTACATAAGTTGTTCTTCCTGAAGAAACTTCATTTTCTGATTCTTCCCCATAGCCGTGGGCACGTCCATACTGCGGATCTTCATCCGGATTTTCTTCTAAAAATTCCTGTTCTTCTAAATCTTTGGTTTCTTCTGACAGTTCCTGTTCTTCCGGATATTTCGTCTCTTCTGAAACTTCCTGCTCTTCCGAATTTTTAGCCTCTTCTGAAATTTCCTGATCTTCCGAATTTTTAGCCTCTTCTGAAATTTCCTGATCTTCCAAACTTTTAGCTTCTTCTAAAATTTCTTCTTCCTGTATTTCCAGATACTCTGTAACCTTTGTCTCTTCTTCTGCATAAACAGAAACACTTCCCTGTAAAAACATCATGGCACATAATAAATACGCAATTACTCTCTTCATGTAAAACCTTCCTTTGTCACTTTTTGCATTTGTTGTCATTTTACGGGTTTTGAAACCCTTATTTTTACACCCTCGTTATCTTATTCTGCAAATATCATCAAAAACCCTTTTAGAGTTTCCCTTATCAGCATATGGAAATGTTGCATTGATCCTGTCTGCATAAACCTCTTTTAAGGTGCAGTCACGGTCGATATATTCTTTTACCAGCCCGATCAGCGTTTCCGTATCATATGCAACTTCTCCAAATCCATCTCTTTCATACTCAAAATATCCCTTATCATACGTATGGCTTCCACTGAAAAATTCTTCCGTGTCTGCCTGAAAATAAAGCACCGGCTTTCTTAAATAGGCAAAATCAAATACCACGGACGAATAATCCGTGATCACAAGATCACTTTCCGCAAAAACATCCCGATATGCCGTCTTTTCTCCATCTGCGATGCAGACTCTGGGATCCATGTGGAGCATTTTCGTACATTCACTCATATTCGGATGCGGCATAAAACGGATCTGATATCCATGTGCTTCTGCATTGTCCAAAAATGCTTTACTGCTCAGCAGTTCTGAATACATCTTACAATACTGACTTTTTTCAAAACCGTCTGCCGGCTGTCTTTTTCCGGTCTGTACATTCGTCTCTCCTACCAGATAAGCTCTCCATGACGGCATGATCGTGATACATTTCTTTTCTTTGTGATATAAACGGTCATGTCTTGGAAGTCCGGTCATCCTTACAACTTCTGCATCATATCCGTAATCTCCATTGATAATGGACTCGTATTCCGGCACCGTCGTCGTTACGAACATATGGATATTTTTGTGATACCGTTTCAGCCATCTGGAAAGATCATCTTTGATGACTCCATGCTGTAAAAATATAAACCTTGTTTTCTGCATCAGATCTGCATAACAGTACGAATAATCTCTGAATGGCCGGTAAATATAATCCTCTCCCTGCGAAGAGATGACTTTTGCTCCGCACAGGCAAAGCCATTTATATTTCCAGCCTAAAAATTCGATCACTTTTCCGGAGCGTTTCAGCCGTTCAAAATCCGGACTGTTTTTGGAAATCGCATAATAAAAACGGATCCCCTTCGGTTTTTCCTGATTCAGATATTCAAAAAACGCTTCTCCATTATCATCCGCTTTATTGATCCTGTCTGAGATCAGCCAGACTTCCTTATGAGGAACCAAATGATAAAAATGATACATGATTCTCATAAAGACCGCTTTTTTTGCAGCCGGATGATGGATCTTACAAAGTCCCTTCAAGAAAGAAACTTCCCGATACAGATGTGCCGCAAAAGAATACGGTTTAATGTACAATGCATTTTTCAGATACGTCAAAATATATGGCTTTTGTGCATAATAGGAATTCCACATTGCATTCTGCAGCGGACTGAACTTTCCAAAACGGATCTGCTGTTTTTCTACATCATGTCCGTTCTCTCTGCTGACAAAACGGATCTCATAAGTTTCTTTTTTCGAAAGCGGCAGTGTACAGCGGAACCCTTTCACACAGGCAATCTCTGTTCCCATGGAAACACTTGTCATATTCCGTTCCACCGGCTCGCATTCATACCGTTTTCCATTCATGACTGCATAAATCTGTATCTCTCTGTTTTCTTCCTCTGTTCCCGGAAATACCATCAGACCTTCCAGTTCGATCTCTTTCTCTCTAAGATAGATAAATTCGATCTTGGTCATGAATTCTGATGCCTTTGCTGCTACAGTTTCTCCATAACAGTATTCGATATCATTCGTCACAGCTCTTTTTTCCGGAACCGCTGCATATTTTGTCTCAAGAGCATACAATTTATATTCTCTGCTCATATTTTTCTGTTCCAGTATGATCGGATCTTCAATCTCTGCCATGATCTTTTTCAAAACTGCAAAATATTCTTCGCATTCTTCTTTATCCATGACCAGTGCCGGAGACTGTTCTGAATTAAACCGCCACTGAAGATCATACATCACCGTATACTGTACAAACAACGGTACTTTCTGACCATTTTTCTCCTTGCTGTTACAGATCGTCCAGTAAGAAAAATGTTTCAGATAATCCAAATACCATTTTTTACTGTTTAAGGAATTTTGTACGGCAGAAGCACCGCCCGCACTTCGTTTCCGATACCAGTAACAGGCTTCCTCTACCACACCGTATTTCATCTTTTCCTGCAATACCTGCAATACGATCTTACCGTCTTCCGCATAGGCAAGATTTTCATCAAACCGGTATTTGGATACGACGCTGTTTTTGATAAATGCACAGGACATGGAAAGCTGCGGCTTATCATATTCTTCGTTCAGATCAATGATCCTGCTGCCCTTTGAAAACTTCTCATTCAGGATATGTTCACCCTTTTTTCCATCAAAAAACCGTAACGGGATTGCCACAAGATCCACTTCGTTTTTCCATTTTTCCAGTGCCTGATAGACAACGCTCAGCGTATTTTCTGATAATTTATCATCACTGTCCAGACAGTTGACATATTCTCCCCGGATTCTTTCCAGACCTTCATTTCGTGTCTGGGAAACACCGCCGTTTTCTTTATGTACCACGATGATATTTTCCGGATACTGTGCCTGATAACGGTCGCAGATCTTGCCTGATCCGTCTTTGGAACCATCATTAACGAGAATCAGCTGGACATTTTCCCGAAAACCGATATCCTGCTTTAGCACACTCTCAATGGCTTCTTCCAAAAACAGTTCTACGTTATAGACTGCCATAATGATTGAAAATTTAAATTGATATCCTGACTTCTTTTCCATATTCGCTTCCCTTCGTATCTTATTTCGCATCATAAAATGCTCTTTTTAGCAAGCAATGCAAGCCCTCTTTTTATGGAGAGCTTGCATTGCAGTTAATCGATCATTTCTTTATAAATTTTTGATACCTTTTCTATATCACCTTCTGCGATCAAAGTTCCCTTCTGTAAAAGGATCGCTTTATCACAAAGTCTCTGAACCTGTTCCAGAGAATGTGAAACAAAAATAACGGTCACTCCTCTTTCAAACATATCCATGATCTTCTTTTCACTTTTCTTACGGAACTTCGCATCTCCTACGGATAATACTTCATCCAGAATGAGAATATCCGGATCTGCGATGGTCGCAATGGAAAATCCCAGTCTTGCTTTCATACCGGAAGAATAATTTTTCAGCGGAACGTCGATGAATTTTTCCAGTTCTGAAAATGCAACGATCTCATCGTATTTTTCTTCCAGATATTTTTTGGAATATCCAAGAACACTTCCGTATAAGAAAATATTTTCCCTGCCGGTATACTGCTGGTCAAATCCGGCTCCCAGTTCCAGAAGCGGTGCGATCACTCCTTTGTGTGTCACAGAACCTTCGGAAGGCTTATACACTCCGCAGATGATCTTTAACAATGTACTTTTTCCGGCACCATTCAGTCCCAAAACTCCAAGGCGCTCTCCTTTTTTTATAGAAAAAGAAACGTTTCTTAACGCCCAGAATTCATCGTACATTAATTCCTTTTTCAGAAATTTGATCACATATTCTTTCAGGCTGTCCACTTTTTCTTTGCTCAGATTAAATTTTATCCCAACGTCTTTTAACTCAATCACGTTTTCTTCCATGTTGAATTCCCTTTCCATTCCATCCTAGATGTGTAAAATAAATTCATCTTCTTTCTTTCGGAATACCACAATTCCGATCACCAGTGCAACTACTGAAAATCCGAATGCATACACAATATGCCACATTTTGATCGTTGTACCGAAAATACAGTTTCTAAACAATGCAATGATGCAGTACAGCGGATTCAGATCCAGTACCCAGCCCAGTCCTGCATTGATAAAGCGATCCGGATAATAGAAGATCGCACACATATACATTACAAGTGTTAATCCAACATCCCAAAGATATTCCATATCTCTAAAATACACTCCCATGGTCGCAAGGATCATTCCCACACCAAGGGAAAACAGGAGCAGTAAAAATAACGGGATCCCGATATAAAGGATCTTATAAGTCGGCCATACTCCCAGTACCAGTGCAGTTCCCATCAGTACGATCAAAGAAAATCCAAAGATCACATACGTATAAAGTACTCCGGAAAGCGGGTACAGATATTTTGGTACATACACTTTGTTGATCATTCCCGAATTTGAACGGATCGACCGAAGTGCCGCTTTGGTTGCCTGCGAAAAGCAGGTATATAAGATACGACCTGATAAAATATAGATCGGATAAGTTTTATCTGTATTTCCGAAAAGAGTACCAAACACAAAGGTAAGAACGATCATGTTTAACAACGGTTCTAACATTGTCCAGATGATTCCAAGATAAGATCTTCTGTATTTCAGCACGATTCCTTTTTTTACAAGTTCTGAAAGTAAAAACCTGTATCGAAAGAATTCCTGAAATGATTCTTTTAAATTCTTCATTTTTTCCTCCATTTCAAACAAACCTGCCTTATAGAATAACACACTCTATAAAAACATTCAAGAATAAGCTCTGCCAAGCCGGGTTTTGTCAGTTCATACACCCTGTCCATATCCTGGATCCGGATCATCGGTGCTTCTTTCTGGCAGATGATCTCTTCTTTTTGAAAAAGGTGATCTGCCTGAAAAGATTCTTCCAGCTCCCACTGCTCTTTTTTCCGGACAAAAAAGCTTTTTTCCAAAATATACCCTGCAAATCCTGACAACGGTTCTGACGAAACGATCTTCACACGGATTCCATGACATTTTTTCTTCTGAAAGAGCTGATATGCTTTTGCAAGCGTATCATGATCAAAGATCACATCCTGATCGATCAGCATCACATTCGTTCCAGCTTCTTTTTCTGCCGCTTCAAACCATGTTTTTTCTGTATTTCCTAATTCTGCAAATCTCAGGTTTTCTTTTCTTTTCCATGTTTCTGAGATAAAATCTCTGTATTTTTCATCGATCAGTACCAAAAATGCCGGAACTGCCTGTCCATAGATGCTTTTTAAAATGCTCTCTGCCTGTCCTTCCGAAACCTTCGGTGTGATCACGATACAAAACAAGGGCTCTTTTAACAACTGTTCTTTTGAACGCAGTCCTTTTCCAAGTTCCAGTCCCGGATGAGAATTTATCGTTCTTTTTTGATAAGATTCCGGCTGTTTATTTAAAATATTTCCTGCATAACTGATGAGCAGTTTTTCTGTCTGTGCATCTAAAGACCATATTTTCTTATAATAATCTCCGATCAGTGTGGTACTGTTGATCCGGTAAGTCAATTCCTGTTGAAATTCTTCTGAATACCCTACCGTCAGTTCCTGTAACCGTTCATAGGCTCTGATGGCATCTTCGAGCAGCCCTTTTTCCACTTTCTGCGTCACTGAACCGCCATTTACCGGAACACGTTTCCAATAATCATAGACAATGGCATCACAGTATCGGATTTTTTCTGCATGCTGAAGAAACGCATATAGAAAAACACCGTCTTCCAGATGTCTGAACTTTTCCAGCCGAAGCTGATGTGTTTCTATCACCTGTCTTAAAAACCATTTATTGCACAAAGACAATCCATGTACCAGATCCAGATCATCTTTTCTGATCTCTTTTTTATATTTTAGATTTTTCGTTCTCTGGTTTACTTTTTTAGTAAATCCGTCAATCCTGCGGATTCCGCCGATCAAAAGCTCCGGCTCATATCTTTTTGCCGTTTCCGCCATTTTTTTCAAGGAATCTTCCGGAAGTGTATCATCTCCGTCAACGAATGTGACATATCGTCCTTCTGCGATTTCCAGTGCAGCATTTCTTGCGGCACTGACGCCTCTGTTTTCCTGATCTATATTTTTGAAACGATGATCTTTTTTTGTGAATTTTTTTATGATCTCTCCGCTTTGATCTGTCGATCCGTCATTTACTATAATAACTTCGAAGTCCTGATATTCCTGTTTTTCCAAAGAATGCAGTGTTTCTTCCAGATATGCAGCATTGTTATAAACGGGAATGATCACGGAAACCATCAGTTTTTCCTGTCTGATCTCTTTGCTCATGATATTTTTACTCCTGCTGATGGGAAAGCGTTCTTTTCCCATAAATGATCTCGTCAATGATCCGGTCACAGGCATGTCCGTCATATCCTTCAAAATTATCTTTTACAAACTGTTCTGTTTTTTCAAACTCATAATCTTTCGTTTCTAATGCCGTCATCAGCTGTTCAAACGTATCACACACTTTTCCCGGTGCATGTTCTTTTACACTTCTGTGTACGCCGCGGAGCAGTTCATAATTTTCTCTGTCATAAGTATAGAAAAGCACCGGCTTTTTGAGCAGTGCATATTCATAATAGTTCGAAGAATAATCTGTGATCAAAAGATCGGTGATGTAATACAGATCATTGATGTTCGGATACTGTGCAAAATCAAAGATCCGATCCCTGTAATCTTCCGGAATTTGGATCTTTTCTTTCACAAACGGATGCACCTTGGAAAGAAATACAAATTCATCTTTGCAAAATTCATAGATTTTTCCAAGATCCAGCTGATCATAATCATAATAGGCTTCCTTTTGCCCTGTCCCACGAAATGTTGGTGCAAAAAGGATCACCTTTTTTCCTTTAAATTCCGGATACTGTCTGTAAAAAGTTTCCTGAAACTTCTGAATCTTCTCTTTATTTAAAAAATCGTCCAGTCTTGCCATCCCTGTCGGCAGAAATGCCTGCTTTTCGATTCCAAATACTTCTTCATATACCGGGATCAGTTTTTCTGAACCGACCGTTACATAATCATAAGTTTTATGACAGGAATTTCCCGGATCCGGAGAACCTGCCTTTCCAAAACGGCTGTAACCTACGGATTTAAAACCTTCCCCTGCATGCCAGACCTGGATCAGTTTTGTCTGATCAGACAGAGTCAGGTAACCGAATACCGGTGCATAGTCATCGATAAAGATATAATCGCTTTTTGCGATATAGAAAAGCGTTCTAAGCCAGCTTCTGCATCCATAAGTCTGACTGAGTACTTTTCGGAAAGAATAAAGGAACGTATACTCCTGATCCATTTTTCTTTCTCTCATACGCTCTTCAATATATTTTAAATTTCCCCAAAGGCTGTCTCTTGTCTCCGACATCAACAGGATCGTCTTCCCTTTTTTCGGGAAGATATGATCCAGCAGCCGGTACGTCGCACGGATCATTTTCAGTGCCATCCATTTGGCAGCAGCTTTTGCTTTTCCTTTCAAAGTATCTGCTTCTGCCAGATGATCTCGCTTCCTCCACGACGGATTTACCTTCATAAAATAACTGTGAATGCACAGTTCCAGTGTTTCTTCCTCCGATGTGCTTAAAGAAAAAAACACATTATAAGAATATCGTTGTTCTCCATAAGGAAAGATCCTGCTTTTGGAATCCAGCTCATACCCCAGAGCATTGACAATGCTGGTCTTACAAAATCCTTCCGGTATCAGAACCCCTAATTTCCAGATGCCATTTTCCAGAAAACTTCTTCCGTGAGCAGCCGCCATATTGACCGTGATCTCATAACCGCCGTCTTTTTGCTCTGCCTGTGAAAGCAGCACCTGCTCCGTACCTATTTTTCCTGCTTTTTTCTTTTTTTCTTCCTGCTCTTTGATCAGCACAAACTGCAGAGTTCCCTCATAATCCGTCTGTACTTTCAGGTGTAAAAAAATCCTTTCCCACACCAGATCTACGATCTGAAAATGATATTTTTTACATAAATTCATACATCTTTGCCTCTTTTAGCATCTTCTTCCAAGCTTTTTAATAACCGCTCTGCCATTTCTGACAGATCCTTTTGCGGTTTCCAGCCCAGTGCCATCAGTTTTTCAGAATTCAATTTTAAAATGCTGTCCGGTGCATAACCAAGATTAGCCGAAGTTTCCGGAATTTCAAACCTGAGCTCACACTTTCCTGATCTGTCAAATTTTAGGAACGTTTCCGCAAGTCCTCTAATGCTGCAAAACGTATCCATATGGGCAACATTATACGGCTGTCCTTTTTCTCCTTTTAAAAGGAGCAGCAGGATCGCTGCCACCGCATCACTCGTATAACAGTAACAGTTGGCTTTTTCCCCTTTGGTATGAAGAACGATGTCTTCCCCTTTTTGTACACTTCTTGCAAACTGTGCAAATACCCTGTTTTCTTCTTTTGAGATTCCGGCTCCAAACGTCTGTGCCAGTCTGGCAATCTTTACATTTACTCCGTATTCTGCTGCATAGGCCGCACAAAGACTTTCCGCCATTCTCTTACCTTCTGCATACCCGTTACGGATATTGGTAAGATCGATCCAGCCAAGATCTTCTTCCCGTACTTCTCCCTGTTTTGGATCTACCATGCCATAGGCTTCCATAGAAGAAAGATAAACAACACCTTCCATCTGACACGCAGATGCAAAATCCAGCATATGACGGGTTCCTTCTACCGTAGTCATGATCGTCTCTACCGGCTTTTCTACCATCATCTTAGATGTCGTAATGCTCGCCCCATGGATCAGAAAATCTGCATAAAGTTCTTCCGGTACTGCACTGCATACATCCTGACTACAGATCAGCAGTTTTTCTTCTTCTATCCCTGAAAATAGATTCTTTGCTTTGTCCACGTTTCTGACCAGTGCAAGGATCTGGCAATGCAGATCATACTCCCGCTCTGCCTCCAAAAGTGTATAGATCACACTTCTTCCGATCAGCCCTGTGGCTCCCGTCACTGCAATCTTTTTATCACGGAACCGCTCCCACGGAATCCAGTCAGCTTTTACTACACTTTGGATATCTTCTTTTTGAATACTGCTGATCTTATCTTTACTCATTTTCCACGCCTTCGTTTCTTTTATAATAATTGATCTTAGAGCGCATCTTATCGGTCAGCCCAAAACCAAATGCCTGCTCATTTTCCTGATAATTTAACAATGCACGGAACATATAGACATCGATCGGAGTCGTAACTTTGATATTTCCCCGATTTCCTTCTACAAGATGCGGTTCTTTCCCGATCACCTTCATCAGCGTACAGGAATCTACGATATCCGTATACTCCGGATCTTCTTTACGGATCTTTTCATGAGCTTCCAAAATATCTTTCAGATAAAAACTCTGCGGTGCCTGTGCCGTATAACATTCCTTTCTTGCCGGAATGCTCTCTACCATATTTCCGCCGTCTTTACTGATCAGCACCGTTTCATAACACAGATTGGAAGTGACCGCACTTCCGTATTTTTTTACTGCCGCAATATTCTTTGAGATCACATCATATCCGACAAAAGGACGGACACCATCATGGATCAGAACGATGGAATCGTCCGGATTTTCTTTCTTTACTTCCCGTAAAATATGATATACCGAATCCATCGCTGATCTGCCGCCATTCACGACACCTTTGAGCTTTGTAATATGAAATTCTGCTGCCAATGCTTTTACATAAGATTGGTAATCCTCCAATACAGCCAGATAAATCTTATCAATTTCATGATGCATTTCAAACATCCGAAGCGTATGGATCAGGATCGGTTTTCCATCAATTTCCAAAAACTGTTTTGGTACTCCTGCTCCCATTCTGACACCGCTTCCACCTGCAAAAATCACTGCAATATTCATTTTTCTTTCTCCGTTACAAATATGCTTGTATTCCTGTTGCTTTCCGATAACTTTCTATAATCCCAGATACTGTAAGATCCGTTTCGTTACTTTTCCATCACAGGACGCAATGTGCAGATCATATTGTGCTTTGATCCAGCCCTGATCCTGATCCGATAATGCCTGTAAAACATTTTCTTTTAAATCTTCTTCCTTTGTCACGATATACGGACTTAAACTTTCGTAATCTACATAAAAACCACGTTTTTTGACATATTCTTCCAGATCCGGTGCAAACAGTACATAAGGTTTCTGAAAGAAAAGATAATCAAACAATACGGAAGAATAGTCCGTGATCATCAGATCGGCAACCGGCAAAAGCTGTTCTGTCGGGATCTCACAATTCGATAATGCATATCTTGCTTCGACATGAGGATGAACCTTTCTGATCACAAAATAATCTTTTCCCAGTTCTTTTTCCAGTTTTAAAACTGCCTCTGTCCCTTCCTGTTTTGGATCTGCTGCATTTCCGCGAAATGTCGGTGCCCACAAAACGATCTTTTTCCCGACAGCCTGAGGATATCTTTCATAAAACTGCTTACGGCAGTTATCGATCCATTCCGTATCAAAATAAGTATCCGTTCTGCTGACTCCCAAGGCTTTCACGATCCCGTTTTTCTGATGCATTGCACTTGTCAGATGCGGCACCACTGCCGGTGAACTGACTGTTACCAGATCATAATTTTTATAAACATTTCCAATATAATACTTCGGAATATCTTCTCCCGTATCATATCCCATTTTTTTCAAAAGACCACAGGAATGCCACAGCTGCACCACTTTAGTCTTCGGACTTTTCCGACAGGAAATGACCGGAAAAAAATTATCACAGATAAATACGACCTTTGCCTGTGCATAAAGTTTCATAAAATGTACTGCCTTAAAAAAAGATGCCGGCTGGGAGATCTTCGTATCATCATAAAGTTCCAAAATGATGGGAACGTCCTTCTCTTTGAGCTCTTCATATACATTTTTCATACTATAAGGCAGTGTTTCATGTCTTGCATCTGCAAACAGGATCAGTTCCGGCTCTTTTCTTCCATAAACGATCCGC
The DNA here is from genome assembly GCA_964634715.1 of uncultured Lachnoclostridium sp. Lineage (GTDB taxonomy): Bacteria > Bacillota > Clostridia > Lachnospirales > Lachnospiraceae > HGM12587. The sequence continues at coordinate 35,774 of CAZWLV010000001.1, forward strand.
CAAAAATCATATACCAGCGGCAATACCAGATGCTGCAGACCCATTTTTATCAACTGTTTTATTACAAACATTCTTTTCCTCTTTTCGATGGCATCTCCCGTCTTTTCTGAATGCCAAAATACGGGCATACCAGTCCACAATATTACTTTTCAGTATAACAAATTTCTTTCTGACTGTCTATTTGAAACTGCCTTCCTTGCGAAACTGTCCAAAACATGTTATGCTTAAGATATTCTGGAGGAAAATGCAATGTCAAACGAAGCAGCAGATATTTTCGTATCTGTCATCATTCCGGTATATAACGGTGCATCTTACATTTGCCAGTCTATTGAATCTGCTTTATGTCAGCAGGTTCCACTGGAGATCATCGTGATCAATGACCGTTCTACCGATACTACTGAAAAAGTTCTTGAAAAATACCATACCGATCCCCGCATACGGTATTTTAAAAATGACCGCAAACTGGGAGCCTCCGGCAGCCGTAACAAAGGAATCCAGTTAGCCAGAGGACGCTATATCGCTTTTCTTGATGCCGATGACTGGTGGGAACCGGAAAAACTGAAACGCCAGCTGGCTCTTATGGAAAAAGAACAGGCAGTTCTTTGCAGCACTGCAAGACGTCTTGTCTGTCCTGACGGAACTCCTATGAACAAGATCATTCACGTGCCTTCTAAGATCAGTTACCTGACACTTTTAAAACACAACTGTATCAACTGTTCTTCCGTCCTTGTTTTAAAAGAAGTTGCTGCGGAATTTCCTATGGAACACGAAGACAGCCACGAAGATTATATTATGTGGTTAAAAATACTCAAAAAATATAAATATGCCTGTGGGATTGATGAACCGCTGATCAATTACCGGCTGAGTGCTTCCGGAAAATCCGGCAGCAAGATCAAATCTGCAAAAATGACCTTTAAGGCCTACCGCTATATGGGATTTGGAATTTTCAAATCCGTACTCTGCTTTTGCAGTTATGCGATCCATGGCATTTTAAAATATCACTAAACAGCGATAAAACAGGTTTTACAGCTGAGCCAAAGCCATCAGATACAGCTTGCAGGTATCCTGTATTTTTCTCATTTCCTTAACAAAAAACAGATGCGGTATCATAAAGAATGAGCAAAGCTTTTATGATATCACATCTGTTTTTATGAAACTATTTGATTCCAAAATGTTCATCTAAGATCTGAAGCCGATCTTCGATACAACTTTTCAAATTTTCCACTGTGTCCTGACCGCCCCATGCATACCAGCCCAATACCCAAAAATCTCTTGCTGCTGCAGCACTTTCCGTTACTTTTTTTCTGTCAGTATCGATCTTTTCAAAAATATGCTCTTGTGAAAAGATTCCCTGTCTTAATTCTTTCCAGCGTTCTGCCAGACGAACGTCCAAATCCGGATATCGTTCCTTTAATGCTTCATATTCCATACGGTATTCAATGATCTTTGAACTGTCCGGTGCATAAGAAAAACCGCTTCCATCGATCCAGTAGATCCCAAACGACATGTCCGTATCCCATGGAAGGAGACGCAGTGTCTGACTGCCGTTTTGATTTTCCACAATATAATAAATATTTTTGTAATTCAGATTATCCTTCATATTTCCAAGAAGGAGTAACAGCTGTACATCGATCCAGTTTTCCAGATCCAGCGTTTCAAAATCATTTTGTTCGAAAAATCCGACCATCGGCTCCAGTGCATTTGCTTCCTCTGGTGCATAGATCACTTCATAGGCTTCTTCCAGCTTTCGTCCGTCACTTGGATTTACATTCTGGCCTTTTAAAAGAATATCTTCTGAATCCAGTTTCAAATATTTCTTTTCGATCTTATTCTGTAAAAGACGGAGTCCCTCATATTTTCCGTTAATGATCACTTCACAGTATTCTCCGCCGGACATTCTCAGACTGCTGTCTTTTTCTTCTGCCATTTCATTCCACAGATCGATCGCCAGCTTTTCCCGTACTTTCACATCATCAAACCACATTGGATTTAAAATATAATCATCATCAGATGCCAGTCCTGCCAGTGACAGATTCTGTTTTTCCCCATTTTCCTTTTTCAGGGAAAGCCTCAATGATTTCTTCTGAAAACTCATGGAACTGTAACCACGGACGTGCCACTGGATCCCGCTGTTTTTAACGATCAGCTGATGGCTGTTCTTCGTTTCCGGCTCCCAGAAATTCATCTCGCCTTCATAAATTTCCCGTTCTCTTTCGTCGATCTCTATACATTCCCCATGCATTTCCAGAACCGGAAGTGTCGTGAAAAATACGCCGTAAGAACTATAATTTCCGTCTTCATCGACTGCATAAAGGGAAAATTTACATCCTTCTTCCACCGCTTTCGAAAAGGTTTCAAAACCTTCTTCCCATAAAAAATAAAGCTGATAATCCGAAAGACTGCTTTTTAACTGCCCTTCCAGCTGCTGATAAGCTGTATTTTCCTGCAGACTGCCGGAAATATACAAAGTGCGGCTCGTACTGTCATATGGCACCAAAGTCTGCTGAAGCTCCACGATATTATCTAACGCCACTTCCTGCTTTATGAGCTGTCCCAGCTGTTCTTCCGAAATCACCGGAACTCCCATACACATCGAACGTTCCTCTCGGACTCTGAAACAGACAATCATTAAAAACATCATTCCGCTAAGTAAGATAAGAATCTTTTTCATACTGATCTTCTTTTCTTTCACAGGATCTCTCCTTTTTCTTTCGCATCGTATGCTGAGAATTTTACTGCTGGTTCATAAAGGTTTCCAGATCATAGATGGCACTGTCCAGATATTCCATACGTTTTCTGGCAAAATTCAAAACGATCCCTGCATCGTCTGCCTGTGCACTGTCCGGCCAGCGTGTCCGTTCTCTTTCATAAGCACCGGAATCTCTGATGATATGGTCAATGCTTTGGATCCTTTCTTCTAACTGTTCGTCAGAAAGAAGGGTCTCCCGAAATTGGGCATAAAGCTGCTGCACCTTTTCCACTGCATGATCGATATCGGAACGTATGAGAACATCTCCCATTTCCCAGTAAAAATACCGTGTCAGCAGTGACTCATCATATGCCGTATACCACGTTTTTTCATTTCCATCCGAACGGTTTCCCCATGTCAGATCCAGATCCCATGGTGCAAATGTAAAATCATATCCATCGGAAGATTTTCTCGCTACATAAAAGACATTTTTCTTCTGCTGGTCAAAGCCTGCCGTAACCTGAATATAAAGCCACAATCTGAGTGCATTCTCGATATCAATCTGTTCACTGACCTTCTTTGTATCTGAAAGTGTCTGCAAAGAAACAAATTCAGCCATCGGACTCCATGCATTTTCATCCATTTTTCCTTCTTTGATCTCAAATCCAAGCACATGCTCTTTGGGATCTTCTGCCTGCAAAAATGCTTCTTCTGTCAGTTCAAACGGATCTTCTCTTTTGTACAGGTAATCTTCCTCTGCCAGATTCAGCTGCTTTGCATCGATGGGTTCTTTCAGACCATACATTCCATAATAAGCTCCGTCTACCAGAAGCTCTACGTATGTCATTCTGCTGTTATATGTGCTTCCCGTAAAAATTTCTTTGGAACCAAATTCATCCCACAGTTCCAGACTGAGTTTTTCCCGAAGTCTGGATTCATCATTATAAATGGCATATAAGATCCAGTCATCATCTTTTCGCATTCCAAAAAGGGAAAGTTTATTTTTTTCTCTGGTTCCATCAGATGCTTCTTTTTTCAGGTTCAGTTTATATCCTTTTTTCGGATACAGCGTACTTGTATTTCCTCTGACATGCCCTTCATAAAGAGAGGTCTGGATTCCCTGTGATACAAAATCCGTATCATAAAAAACGGCATTTCCTGCAATTTCTTTTTGTCCTTCGATCCCTTCTGCCGTAGTCAGGGTAATGACCGGAAGACCGGTAAAGATCAGATGATATGTTGAAAACTCTGTTTCATCATAAATGAGAAATTTAATATCCCAGCCTTCTTTGATCACCTGTTTTTTATCATATTCCGTAAAATCTTCCGTAAAAAGGATCTGATACTCTGTATCTTCACAGGAAAATTCCATTTTTTCCCATGCATCATCTTCCATATCCAGAGGTACATAAAATGTTTTTTCTACCTCATCCTTTGCAAGCAGGATCCCATTACAGAAAAAATCTCCAAATTCCAGACGTTCCACTCTGGTCTTTCCATTCCAGATTTCTTCTGTTTTGTCTGCCGAAACCGTATTAAAAACGGAAAACTGTTCTTTTTGAAATCCGTTTACGAAAAAAAGAACCAGAAGGAGCAGTAAAATACTCCCCCCTGCAATACACTTTTTGTACATAATTACTCCTTTAAGGAAAATGCTGCGATCTACAGGTACCTTTGATACGATCACAGAAAACGATCTTAAAAAATTTCCAGCAGATAAACCTGCCATGCTTCATCACTCTGCAATGGCTCTTCCATAGAAAGAGTACTTTCCGGAAACAGTTCTTTGATGAAGGCTCCGGCTTCTTCCTGATCTACATCATAGGAAATGTACAGTAAAATATGGTCTTCATTTTCCAGACATTCCATATCTTCTCTCACTTCGGAAGCATCTGTCAGGCTTTTTACATTATAAAATCCCTGATAATTCTTTAATACCTGAACTGCATCAAAATAATCATACATATCCGTTTCTTCTCCCAGATATAATGCATAACAATCCTGATACTGTTCTGCAATTTCTAATCTCTGCGTCACTGCCGTATCTTTTGCATACGTATATGGAATCGAAGAATGTGCCATATGAATGACCGAAAGTCCTCCAAATCCCACCATACATAAAATGACTGCTGTTTTTTCAGAGATCCATTGTCTGAAAAACATCATCATCCAGCCGATGACTGCCAGATAGACCAGCGGATAAATCGGCATCAGATAACGGTCAATCTGATACGGTGCGATCTTTGTAACGATCAGAAAGTATCCGGCACTCGCAAACAGCAGGACTCCTGTTTTCCTGATCCACTGTTTTTCCGGATATTTTTTCCGAAAGATCCCAAATACTGCCAAAATGATCAATGCTGCCAAAACAAGGATTCCAAGACCTGTAAAAAGCTGTGAATCCAAAATTTCCCACATGGTCTTTAATTTTCCCAGATAATCCGCAGAATTGCTGAAATTTTCTCTCGCTTCTGCTCCCCTGCTGGTACCAAAGATATGTTTTAACATCGATGGATAAAGTGCAATGCTTGCTGCCGCACTGATCACAAACACCAAAACAAACTGAATCGTTTTTTTATAATCTTTTTGTCTTAAAAAGCGGATTCCATACCACAGGGCAAAAAAGAATGCAATGATCACAAAATAGTATTGTGTCAGTACACCGGCCGTCAGTGTCAGCCCTAAGAAAACATATCCCTTCAAAGGAATCTGATCCTGCTCCATATATTTCAGATAAACCAGTGCATGGAGCAGCACCAGCAACGTCATAAGCATATACATCCGCACAAAAACGACTGTATTTTGACCTGCAAAGCTGATCCCAAAAAGAAATGCCGCTAAAAGTCCGCATTCCCTGCTTTGAAAAAGTTCTTTTCCAAGTGCATACAAAACGACCGTACACATCAGGAAAAAAAGAAGATTAAATGCAATTCCTGTTCCATAGGAAAATTGATCCGGAACCAGAGAGCTTGCCGTATGCAAAAAAAGATAAAATAACGGCGGATGTACGTCCTGATCCTGATTATGATAAGGAATCGCATACTCAAACCGATGTTCCGGCTGTGCTGACACATAATCCACATACCAGGTTTCATCCAGCCATCTGTTTTTTGGAACTTCTCCGATATAATCCGGATTATTTGCAGAAACATAACTAAAAAGCTCATCCGGTGCCAGATAATTTTTTTGTCCTGTCCAGAACAAAGCCAGGCCAAGCTGTATCAGGCAGATGAAGATCAGCAGGAAAAGATCTCTTTTTCCCTTTGTCAGACTGCTCATTTTCTTACTCATTCTACATTTTCTCCAAAAGTATCCGGTCTTGCCGGATCAAAAGCTTCATTTGCCCACATAACCGTTACGAGATTTTCTGTTTCTGATAAATTGATAATATTATGGGTATATCCCGGCAGCATATGAACCGCCTGGATCTTTTCTCCGGATACTTCAAACTCCATGATCTCATCAGAACCGATCTTCCGTTCCTGAATCAGCCCATGACCTGCTACGACCATGAAAAATTCCCATTTACTGTTATGCCAGTGCTGCCCTTTTGTGATGCCCGGCTTGCTGATATTGACAGAAACCTGACCATGGGAAGCCGTTTTTAAAAGTTCCGTAAAAGATCCTCTGTCATCACAATTCATCTTCAGATCAAAGATCGTTTTTTCTTTCGGAAGATAAGACAGATACGTGGAATAAAGTTTTTTTGCAAAACTATCCTTTGGAATTTCCGGCATCATCAGCGTTTCCGGCTGTGCTTTGAATTCCAAAAGAAGATCAACGATCTCTCCTAACGTCACTTTATGCGTAACCGGAACGTAACAATACGCTCCTTCTGTATGTTCCACAGGTTCCATTCCATCATAAACGCACCGATGCTCTTTTCCTTCCAGTGCATCTAACAGTTCTTCTACCAGATCATCGATATAAAGAAGCTCCAGCTCTGTCGTTCGGTCATTGACCGTAAATTCCAGATCATTGGCTACGGCATGACAAAACGTTGCTACTGCGGAATTATAATTCGGACGGCACCATTTACCAAACAGATTTGGAAAACGATAGACTAACACCTTTGCTCCCGTTTCTTTTGAATACTGAAAGAACAGTTCTTCTCCTGCAAGTTTGGATCTTCCATACTCGGAATCTCCAAAACGTCCCATCAGTGTCGCCTGAATGGAACTGCTTAACATGACCGGACAGGTATTTTGATATTTTTTCAATGTCGTTAATAAAACTTCAGAAAAGCCAAAATTTCCTTCCATAAATTCAGAAAGTTCTTTCGGACGGTTCACACCTGCCAGATGAAATACAAAATCAGCTTCTTTACAATACTCTTCCAGCAGATCCGGATCGGTATCCAGATCGTATTCATAGATTTCTTCGATCTTAAGTTCCGGACGGGTACGGTTCTTATTTTCTTTTATATTTTTCAGATTGGCTGTCAGATTTTTTCCTACAAATCCTTTTGCTCCTGTTACTAAGATCTTCATGATTTTCTCCATACCATTTTGTTGACAACGCCTGTGTAACTCTGGATGATCTTTACAACTTTATCCGATACATTTTCTTCTGTATAATCCGGTACCGGAATGCCAAGATCACCATTTTTGTTCATTTCCACTGCCACATCAACTGCCTGAAGCAGACTGTCCCCTTCGATCCCTGCCAAAATAAAGCATGCCTTATCCAGTGCTTCCGGACGTTCTGTCGAAGTTCTGATGCAGACAGCCGGGAACGGATGTCCCACGGAAGTAAAAAAGGAAGATTCCTCCGGTAAGGTTCCGGAATCCGAAACAACGGCAAACGCATTCATCTGAAGGCAGTTATAATCATGAAATCCCAAAGGTTCATGACGGATCACTCTTGGATCCAGTTCAAATCCTGACTCTTCCAGTCTTTTTCTGCTTCTTGGATGACAGGAATACAGGATCGGCATATCGTAAGTCTCTGCCATTTTATTGATCGCCGTAAAAAGAGACGTAAAATTCTTCTCGGTATCAATATTTTCTTCACGATGTGCAGATAAAAGGATATATTTTCCTTTTTCCAATCCCAGACGCTGATGAATATCCGATGCTTCGATCTTCGAAAGATTGTTATGCAGCACTTCTGCCATCGGAGATCCTGTCACATAGGTTCTCTCTTTTGGAAGTCCGCAGTCAGCAAGATAACGTCTTGCATGCTCAGAATATGCCATATTCACATCAGAAATGATATCTACGATACGGCGGTTTGTTTCTTCCGGAAGACACTCGTCTTTGCACCGGTTTCCGGCTTCCATATGAAAGATCGGGATATGCAGTCTTTTGGCACCGATCACTGATAAACAGCTGTTGGTATCCCCTAAGACAAGGACTGCATCCGGCCGGATCTCTGCCATCAGCTGATAAGATTTTGCAATGATATTTCCCATGGTTTCCCCAAGATCACTGCCAACGGCATTCAAATACACTTCCGGATCTTCCAGTTCCAGATCTTTAAAAAATACACCGTTTAAATTATAATCATAATTCTGACCGGTATGGGCAAGGATCGTATCAAAATATTTTCTGCATTTTTTGATCACTGCGGAAAGACGGATGATCTCCGGTCTGGTTCCCACGATGATCAGAAGTTTTAATTTTCCGTTATTTTTAAATGCTGCCATAGTTATTTCTCCATTTTTGCCAGCTCTTCCTGAATATAGGAAAGTGCCAGCAGTTTTTCTTTTACTTCTTCAACACCGAGAAGTTTTGTATTGTTGCTGTTAAATTCTGTCAGTGTATTACGTTTGGCATCTCCTTCACTGAAATACTGATCGTAATTCAGGCTTCTCTGATCTGCCGGTACACGGTAAAATTGTCCCATATCTACGGCTTTGGCACACTCTTCGTTCGTCAGAAGGGTTTCGTACATTTTTTCACCGTGACGGATCCCGATGATCTTGATCTCTTCTTTCTTTCCGCCAAACAGTTCACAGACTGCTTCTGCCTGAGTCTTGATCGTACACGCCGGTGCTTTCTGTACCAGAATATCTCCGCTGTTTCCATGTTCAAACGCAAACAGCACCAGATCTACTGCTTCTTCCAGTGACATGATAAATCTCGTCATCGTTGGATCCGTGATGGTGATCGGCTGTCCATTTCTGATCTGATCGATCCAAAGCGGGATTACAGATCCTCTGGAACACATTACATTTCCATAACGGGTACAGCAGATCTTTGTTTTTTCCGGATCTACCGTTCTTGATTTGGCAACTGCCACACGTTCTTCCAAAGCTTTTGTGATCCCCATGGCATTGACCGGATAAGCTGCTTTATCTGTCGAAAGACAGATGACGGATTTTACGCCTTCTTCAATAGCGGCTGTCAAAACATTATCCGTCCCGATCACATTGGTCTTGACGGCTTCCATCGGGAAAAATTCACAAGACGGTACCTGTTTTAATGCTGCTGCATGGAAAATGTAGTCTACGCCATGCATCGCTGCTTTTACAGAAGAAAGTTCTCTGACATCTCCGATATAAAATTTGATCTTATGTGCCGCTTCCGGCATTTTTGCCTGAAATTCATGGCGCATATCATCCTGTTTTTTCTCATCACGGGAAAATACACGGATCTCTCCGATATCTGTCTGCAAAAATCTGTTCAGTACGGCATTTCCAAAAGATCCTGTTCCTCCTGTGATCAATAAGGTCTTTCCTTCAAAAACTGACATATCGTTCCTCCCAACTGTTTTCTCTCTATAAAAATAAATTACTGTTTTTTTCTACAAAACCGATTTTGAAGCAGCATCCAGACTTCCATGATCACTTTTCTGTTCAGGATCACGATCGCAAGACAGAGCAATGAACTGATCACTACCCAGTATTTCATTCCCACATAAGTGACAAAACACTGCAGCCCTATAAGAAGATAAGAAGTCAGATCTACTTTATAATTTACTTTGATCGGTAAGATTTTTCTGGAATCTACCAGTCTCATTACCCATACTACTACATAACTGATCATCGTTGCAATGGCTGCTCCCAAAGCTCCCATGGAAGGAATGAGCAGTATATTTAACACAATATTGCTCCCTGCTCCAACGATCGTCGTCACAAAAATCTTTTTCGTCTTTTTCGATGCAGCATAAATGATCCCTAAAAATCCGTTCAGTGCCTGAAACACAACTGCGATCAAAAGGATCATGGCATATTTCCACGCTTCATAAAATTCACCGGAAAACAGGATCTTTGCGATGATCTTGATGAACAAAATGATCCCCGATGCTGCCATCACATACACCGATGCATATTTTTGATAAACATCGGAAAAAAATTCTTTTGATTCTTCACTTCCAAAATCATCAACTGCCGAGATCTGCCATGCACTGGTCAGGATCGTTGACAGGATGGAAATGATCGATGGGATCTTATAGGCAATGGCATAGATCCCGATCGCTGATGCTCCAAAGAAAAACTCCAAAATGTACCGGTCTGATGAATCACTGATCCACCAGCTGATGGAATTGGGGATCAGGGGGATACAGTATACCAGCATTTCCCGAAATACGTTCCGATCCACTTTGGAAAACGGCACCAGATAATTCCACAGCCGTTCTTTAAAAAAGATATAGAAAAATGACGTGGCATATCCAAGGATATAAGCCAAAAGATATCCCCGGATCCCCATCCGGAATACGAGCAGCAAAACGATATTCCAAAGGCAGGTTGCAAATGTCGTGAGGATTCCGCTCATGACAAATACATTGACATGTTCTAACCCTTTGGTAAACTGCTGTGCCGTATTGCTCAGTACCATGACCAGATAATATGCCAGAAAATAAAGCACGTATTCTTCAAACGGAACGAGCTTTTTCCATACCGGCATCGTCACTGCCAGAAGTGCAAATCCTGCACCTACGATCAGGGCACTGACGGTAAAGATCTGTTTTTTATCACTGTTTTTTTCTAATGTTAATCGTAAAATTCCTTCTGCTACTGTCAATGTCAAAAACGGAATACAGAGATTGATCGTCGTTGTGATCAGATCTGAAATCCCGTATTCACTGGTAGACAGACAGTACGTATACATTGGAAGAAGCACAAAGGTCAGGATCTTTGATGCAAAATTTCCGATGACCATCAGTGCTGTATTCATTCCTAATTTTTTATATCTGTTATGATTCATAATCACTTCCATACCATCTTTTAAATATAGGAGCTTAAATATTCACCTGCATCACAGGCAATGATCTCTCCTGATATACATTTTGAGGCATCACTTAACAGGAAACAGGCAACTTCTGCTACCTCTTCCGGCAAAAAGACTCTGCCCGGTGCAACTCTGTCCAGATAAAGATTATCCTCCGGCGAGATCTTGGTCATGCCTGATACGGTGATCCCCGGTGCGATTCCATTGACACGGACTCCATCCCGGTAAAATCTTCTGGATAAGCCCCGTACTAAGGAATTGATCCCTGCTTTTGTCAGCCCGTAAGGGACATCGTCACACTGGAACCCTCTCTCGGATGACATAAACAGCAGCACAGCTTCTTTTTTCGGTGTTTTTTTCTTTAAAAATGCCTGTGCCATAAAGTAAGAACTTTCCAGATTGGTGCGAAACTGCCGTTCATAATCTTCTCTATTTACCTGAAGGATATTTTCTTCATGAAGGGAAATGCCGGCATTAAAGACCAGTGCATCAAATTCTGCACCCATCATCTCTTCCGCATTCTGTAAAAATTCTTCGTTTTTTTCTATCTGACTTACATCAAATTGGATAGAATGACAGTTGCTTCCAAGCTCTTTTTCCGTCTGTTCCAGACGTTCTTTATCTCTTCCGACGATCAGTACTTCTGCTCCCTCCAAAATGCATTTCTTTGCGATCGCAAGTCCGATACCGCTGTTTCCTCCTGTAACGAGAATCTTCTTTCCCGACAGGATCCCACCGTAATTGATCTGCGAAACATTCACCTGCACCTGCATTTGGGGGATTCCTTTAAAAATATAATATAATACTCTTTTCAGATATTCTTTCATCATACTATCCTTTTTTCAGCTTTGATTTGATCAGCTCGATGTTCTGTGTTCCGATCTTCTGTTTCAGATACTGTTTGATCGATGAGTTTTTTTCGATATTACGCATCAAAGACAGTGCTTCGCTTTCCAACGCAGAATCCGTAAATACTTCAAATAAGATCGGTTTTTCTGTCTGTTCTTTTGTTACGAAACGCTCCATTGCTGATGCAAATTCTTCTTTATCCGATGCACTCAGATATTCAAATCCAAGATCTTCCGCATAATGCTTTACCAGCTCCGGTGACTGCTTTCCGTAGTGTCCTGCTGCTGCTACATAAAGATCTGCCTCTTCTTTCAGGATCGATGCCGGATGAGAATAATGCCTAAATTCCGTTCCTCTTCCGTTATTCACTAACAGGATGCGGAGATTTTTGCCCACATGGCGGTTTCCAAGGGCATTCATGTCATAGAAAAAGGCAAGATCACCTACGACTGCAAAATAGCAGTCTGCCTCTTCTGCCAATGATGCTCCCAAAAGAGTGGAAAGACATCCGTCAATCCCAAAACCTCCCACATTCGATGCCGAACGGATCGTGTCTGAAAATTCAAAGAAATTCCATGATCTTAAGCTGTTTAAGATTCCAAAATGGATCACAGAATTTTCCGGCAGTTTCGGTGCAAGCTGTTTTGCCGCCCAGATATTTGAAAACGGAAGTTCCGGTATTTCTTTTCGAAGTTCTTTTAATTTTGCTGAAAATCTTTCATAAGACTCATTTTTCACCGGTTCCGGCTGATAGTTTGCATATTCCCTGAAAAACTGTTTTTCCTGCATTTCAAATACATGGGTAAGCTTTCGGAAACGGTCTCTGATCTCCCCGTCAGGCGAAACCCTCCATACTTCCTTTGCCGGAAGCATATAATAATCTCCGGACACTTCTCCGATATCGATCAGAAGATCGATCGTATATTCTTCCGTCTTTAACTGCTCCTGCGAACCTAACAACGCTCCCAAAATGCCGTATTTTCCATGATATCCGCTGGTATGGTCACACCATACAAATGCACCGTAACGTTCACAGAACTCTTCCACTGCTTTCGTCTCATCTTCTGTCCATTTTTTATGGGAACCTGCAAACACTGCAATGGTCTTTTCCTTTGAAATCTTTGGAAATTCATCTCCCAAAACGATCCTTTGGATCACTCTCGTCTTTGGAAGCTCCTCTACCGTAAAATCATAGCTAAACGATGCGATCAGGTTGATATGTACCGGACCGCCTCCATCTTTACGCAGTGCAAGGATCGCTTGGTTCGCCAGAAGATTACATTTCCATTCATCATCTTCTCCGGCGATCTCTGAAAGTGTTACGGATAATTTTACTGCATCATTCGGGACATTCGTTCGATCCAGTATCTGTGGAAGATGCTGCCCCGGAAGGTCGGATCCTAACATAGAAGTCACTGCCAGTACCGGCAGTTTCCGGTAATAAGCTTCCGTCAGTCCCGGAAAATAGTTTCTTGATGCAGTCGCACCGGTACAGGAAAGTACCACAGCTTCTCCTGATTCCTGTGCAAGCCCGCAGGCAATATAAGCTGCAGAACGTTCGTCTGCCGCCGAATAAATTTCAAACCACGGATCATGCTGCACACTGGCAGCAAACATCATATTGGTCGTTCCCGGAGAAATAACGATTTTTTTGATCCCATGCCCTTTTAAAAGTGAAATGAGGATCAATACATTTTTTCTGACTGTATATTTATTCATAGTTCCCTCCGTTCTTTTTTCATAAATTTTCTGATTACTGTACAAACAGTACTTATGGACTTAGTGTATCGATCCTTCAGAACCGTTTTCAGCTGTAAGCATCTTTTTCAATAATTTTTGAGAGTTTTCCACATAGTCCTCTAATTTCTGGCTGCTCTGTCCACAATCCACATGATAAACTTTTTCCGAAACCCTGTCTGCCTGAAAACCGCTTGCCTCGATCAGTTCTGCCTGTCTGGAACTTAACATGGAATGATGGACACAATCTACTTTTTTTCTGAAAATATACGAAAATGCCAGCCCGTGAAACGAATTGGTTACGATACAGGAGGCATTCCTGATCAATGCCAGAAAATCTTCCACACCCGCATCTGACATAAATTCATCACAGTTCTGAATCCGGTCGTTCATCGGGTGAAGTGATATGATCTTTTTTCCGGTCTCTTTTTGTAATTTTTCTGTTAATCGGTCAATTTCTTCTGAATATTCCAGAGAATATACAAGAATATGTCCTTTTCGATTGCTGTATTCTGAAGTTTCTGCCAGTTTTTCGTAAATTTCCGGTTTTTTGTAAAAAAGAAAGGTCGGATCACAAACAGTTTCGGCCGATATTCCCATCTTTTCTAAAATTTGTCGGGCAGAATCTTCCCTGACCGTTAAAAAACGATAATTTTCAAGCACCTTTTTATGAGAACGAAAATACGCTTCTTCTTTTTGTGAAAGTTTTCCCGTACCAAAACTTGCCGCATACGAACACAATGCTCCATAGTTTCCCTTTGGTTCGATCCAGAAATCATCTTCTCCGGTAATCCCTAAATTCCATACCTGATCGGAACCGATGAGCACCCGGTCATAGGTTTCTTTTACAGAACTTCTCTTAAAATATTGTTTTCGAAACTGCTCTATTTTTTTCTCAAATCCCCTTGGCAGAAATTTTTTCCGAATCTTTGTTTTTTTACTGATCATCTGCTCCGGAACATAATCGATCACGCTGACCTGTGCCCCATAAGCCTTACAGGCTTCCTGCAGTGCATAGCACTGAAGCACTGCTCCGTAATTATCTGCAAATTGAAATGTCAGAATCCCTGTTTTCAAATCTGTTCTCCTTTTACCATGCTCAATATCTGATCATTCTCTTCTAAGATCACCGGATACGTTTCTTTTTCTTCATACATTTCCACAAGAGCTTCTCTGACGTTGTCCTGATTTTGTAAGAATATCCACAACTCTTCTTTATTTTGGAAGACTTTTCCACATTTTAACTCGTTTGTCATTGTATAAATGTTCCCACTTTGTGGATTTGTGAATATATAACAGCCGCTGACATAGGCTTCAAAAAATGTATAGGCATAAGTTTCCGGCCGCAAAGACCATAAAAATGCAATGTCGATCTTTTCCCTGCGAATGGCATCGATCATCGCATTTGGACCGTCTTTCGCTACCGAAACCGGAATCCTTTTCACTTTCTCACTGCATTCGCCGTCTCCAAGCACATAGAGATCATACTGATCTTCATAGCGTTCACACAGACGTTTCCAGATTTCCCAGCCTTTTTCTACTCTTCCATATCCAATAAAAGCAATCTTTAGCTTTTCTGCCGGATCTTTTTTCTGATATTCTTTCCTAAGAGTGCCAAATTTCGTATTCGGCACAACCAAAAGCTGATTTTTTGCCTGAAAATGTTTCTGCCAGATTTCCCTGACAACCTCTGACGGAAATACATAAATGATCTTTGGGTAGCGTTCTACGAATTTTCTCTGCCAGATCTCATTAACCTTTCCTTCCAGATAAAACCGGCAGGTTTTACATTTTTGAAAGGATAACGGCTCCGTACCGCAAAATTCTTTGTTATTGCGCATAAGAACGTGATTATAACACACCATGGCATAATCATGCACGAAATAGTAAATCGGACACCGGATCTTGTCCAAAACAGCAAATAACTGTTCATTTTTCTTAAAAGTTACTAATTCGTGTATGATCACACTGCAAAGATTTTCCAGTGAGACCAGTTTCATCAGATCTTCCTGCGTGATCGTTCCTTTTTCTTCTCCGTTCACGATCAGACCATAGCCGGATAACGTCCTGCTGTGAAGAAGTCCAAAAATCTGCAGATCCTGTCTCAGCGGATAGACTGCTATGAAATTATATCCATTTTCTAAAAAAAGCTTTTGCTGTCCCTGAATGACTTTTTCCACGCCTGCATCGGTATGGACATAATCAGAATGTGTCAGTACCAGAATACTTTTATCAAATTTCACGCTCTTTGATCCTCCGCCGTAATACAATATAAGATTTTGCAAAGATCCATCGGGAATACAGTTTTTCTTTCAGGCTTCTCTGCACGACACTGGCATTCTTTCCATGGATCCTTCTCTTTAACACGATCTTTTCAAGATGAGCATTGCTTTTCATCATATTTGCCGCCATAGCGATCCAAAGATCATGGGATTCGATCTCTTCCGGAAACGGCAGGATCACCGGTTTCAGCGTTTTCTGAAATGCCATGGCACAGCCATAATAGTAAGCTTTTCCCGTAAAGATGTTTAAAATATTTTTTTTATATTCTTCAGACTCTTTTTCATACAAAACTCCCAGATCATATCCGCAGGGATCTCCCTGTTTGTCTATCGCTTCTGAATTTCCGGAAACGAGCATTGCACCGCTTTTCATTTTTTCTAACATCTGCCCTGCTCTTCCTTCCGTCCAAAGATCGTCCTGATCTGCCATGAAAATATAATCATTTTTTGCAAGTTTGATGGCTTTTTCAAACGAACGGTTAACACCCATATTTTCCTTATTTTTTACATAAAGAATCCTTGGATCAGAAAAACTGCGGATGATCAGCTCTGTCTGATCCTTCGAACCGTCATCTACGATGATCAGCTCATCTTCTGCTTCCAGCTGCGGCAGGATCGTGCCGATCTGCTCTTTAATATAATCTTCTCCGTTATAGCATGCCATACAGACACTGATCTTTTCCTTACGCATTTTTCCTATCCTCCGGATAACGTCCTCTGACACCTGTAATGCCATGTACGATTCCCATGATATAATATTTCAAATAACTGCCTTTTTCTTTTACATGAAACAAAAGCAAAAAGTTATGCAGCAGTGCCGGTAACATCTGTCTGACCGTAAATACCAGTCCTGCTTTTTTCCGAAACAGCAAAAAACTGTTCCTTACTTTATAATACGTCCGCACCGGACTGTGAACCGTAATGGTCATGCCCTCTGTGTGGATCTCTTCGCTGCCGATCTTATGCTGCAGCACTGCCTCCGGAATCACATAGATCGGAATCCCTGCTCTCCTGCACCGAAGACACCACTCGATATCTACAAAATCAATAAAAAAATCTTCATCAAATGTGCCTGCTTTTCGAAATACGTCTGCTGTCGTCATCGTTCCGGAAGAAATGACCAGATCTGCCGCTGCTGCCTGTTTGGCATCTTTTACATAAAGATCCTTCGGATATCCCAGCTTTCCAAGCCGCTGTACCGGATATTCTTCTCCCGTATCCAGATCCACTGCCACCGGAACCACCACACACTCTCCAAGCAGTTTTAAATTTTTTTCTAATATCTTTAAAAGACTACCATCGATCCGGCTGTCCTGATCAAAAAATGCAATGATCTCTGCTCCCTGTTCACACGCATACCTGATACCGGCATTTTGTGCAGCAGCGATTCCTGCATTTCCATGAAGGCTTAAGATCTTTGTATGTTCTGACACCTGATCTGCAGTGACCGCAGATTTTTCTGAATTATCGGCAATAACAGGCGTAAATCCTGCTTCTTCGATACATTCCGTCAGTTTTTTTAATGCTTCTTTTTCCGGTTCATACGTCACGATAACGACACATTTTGTCATACTTCTTTTCCTTTTTTACTGCTGATGCAATTCTCTGTTTTTAAAAAAGCAATTCCAATACCAAAGCACTGCTGTTAATCCAAAAGAGTTAAACAGCACCGGATTGGTCTGGGCAAAAAACAGATACATTAAAAAGATCACGAACTCTTCTTTGATCTTCCAGATGTTCCATTCCTTGATCTTTTTCCGGCTTTTTTGTAATCTCGGACAAAGTAACGCACTCCAGATCAGAATGCTGAATGGAATCCCAAAATAACGGCAGTGATCCATAAATGTGATCTCTGTATGTGCGATCATCCGTTCTTTTCCCGTTGTATAATAAAAACTTGCCAAACCATTGCCAAACCATACATTTTCCATGTTCAGCTGGTTAAAATACGAGGTAATATGTCCGGCTTTGATGCTGTTTGATTTTTCCGATAACGAAAAAAAGGTGGAAAAATTCCATAAATACAAAAATACAAGCATCCCTGCTGCACCAAGAAAGATGGCTGTCAGCAGCCGTGTTTTTTTATCAAGCCTGATCCAGATCAGAATACATAAGGACAATGGGATCAGAAGGATCAGTGTCCTTGATCCTGTCGTCACCGTCATCAGTACCGACAGTCCGACAAAAAACAGGTTGGAAAAATTCCTGTTTCTTAAAAAATCCAGAAACAAAATATCTGTCAGGATCAGAAGAAACGGCGTTGTACCAAGATAGATCTGCATTCCGCTTCCGCCGAAAAATGCACGTTTTGTTAAGATTCCGGAACAAAACTCATACAACGTCTCTCCTATGAAACCGGTCACTCTGTTATCCAGAAGATGTGCTGCACTGCTGATCCATGCCGGAATGGAAAACTCCATGATATTGATGGCATAAATGACAAACACGGCAAAAAACAGGATATAGACCTTTGCTGCAAATTTTAAGATCCTGTTCATATCGATATCAAATTCCTGAATCGGATAGATCAG
Source organism: uncultured Lachnoclostridium sp. (assembly GCA_964634715.1). GTDB lineage: Bacteria > Bacillota > Clostridia > Lachnospirales > Lachnospiraceae > HGM12587. The sequence continues at coordinate 54,036 of CAZWLV010000001.1, forward strand.
CAAAAGAATCCCCGTTGCAAGCAAAAACTGCTCCGCAAGTTTCATATCCGCTCCGTTAAGGCTGCCTCTGATATACCCAATCCCAAAGATCAAAACGATCAGTACCGGTGCTTTGGTCTTTTTTAGTACTTCCCATTTGTTTTCTTCTTTAAAGATCAGAAGATATCCTCCGTAGATCAGAAACAGTACGATAAAGATCATTTTATTTACAACAGTCAGCGGGATCAGCAAAGAAGTCAGCATATAGATTGTCAATAAAATGGTATAAATAGTACCTATCTGCATCATCTGAATTTCTTTTTCTCCACTCCAAGTTTCCTAAGAACCACTGTTCCAAGACTGATCAGACCAAAGGAATTTTTATAATCTTCATACGTTTTGTTTTCTCCTTCGATCATTGCATCAAATTCTTCCACACTGATCTCCAGTTTTTCCGCAATGTAGGCTTTATCTTCCATCATCTGTTCCACAGGATAAGGATCTTTCGCAAGCTCTTCCAGTGCTTTTTCTCTTGTCAGCGTTCCTGCAAGCACTTCATTGGAAAAATAAACACGACGTTTATCATAGCCAAATTTATGCGGCAGATAATAGCCTTCATAAAACCTTGTAAATACATTCTCATAATGCTTCTGGTCATATGGAATCCAGCCAAAACGTTCCTGTAAGAACTTTTTGACTTTTTCTTTGTCATATTCAATATAATTTAACGGTGCAACTCTCTTCATGCCTTTAAAATATGCATAATAAAGTCTGCTCTTTAACAATCCGCATTTCGGAAATGTCTTCAACGGCACCTGACCGAATTTTTTATGAATGTCCTTGATCAGCACGATATCGTTCTGATAAACCCATTCTACCGGCGGACGGATGCATTCTGTCGCATTATTGGCTCCGGTAAGCACATATTTGATCTTATTTTTTACAGCATAGTTATAAAGACCGGCAAAGATCGCATGATCCTGCGGAAGATCCTGATACGGAACCTGTGATTTAAAAAACGCAAGCTGCAGATCTTTCATTTCTTCCCAGTCGATGACTTCCGTATACAGATCAAGCCCTAACGCATCTACCACTCTTTTGGTATTTTCATCTGCGAGCTTTAAATTCCATCCTGTATCTACACAATAGATCAGCGGACGTAAGTGCATCACCTCTTTGGCAATATAGCAAAGATAAGAACTGTCCACACCACCGCTCATCCCGATGATACAGTCATATTTTTTCCCTTTGCCTTCTTTTCTGATCTTCTTTGCAATTTCCTGCAATTCACGTTCGCCTTCTTCTCCCTGTTTCCAGCTCGGAAGGATATTTTCGTAATAGTCATTACAAAAATCACAGACACCTTTTTCGTCAAAAACGATCTTGGAATCCGTGGTATCCATCACACAGCAGGTACAGATCTGGTACGGTCGTTTTTCTTTCTTTTTTTTCATAATCTTCACTCCTGATCACATTTGAAACATAAACTTGATTTCATGATCTAAAAAACTTTACAGATTTTCATCATAAAATCGGTATTCAAAACAGATTTTTCATATTTTAAGCATCCTGTGCCTGAAAATAATGATCCATCTGATCTAAAAGCTTCTTCTTTTCAAAATGCTCTTCAAAATAACTCCGGGCATTTTTTCTCATTTCCTGCAATTCTTCAGAATCCATCTGCATCATTTGCATAATATTTTCAGCCAGTGCATACGGATCTCCTCCCGGACTGCACAAACCACACTGAGCCTCTTCGATCACTCGTTTTGACTCTCCTGCCGCCGCAGCTAAAACCGGCATGCCGCATGCCATGTAAGACTGTAATTTTGCCGGAATGGTCATTTCAAAAAGTTTCGTCTCCATAAAAGATAAAAAAGCGGCATCGGAAGCTGCTAATAATCTCGGGATCTCTTCTGCTGGCTGACGTTTGATCATACAGAACAGTTCTTCTGTTTGCTGCTCTCTGATCTCTTTTTTCAGTTCTTCCAGATATCTTCCTTCTCCAACAATACAAAAAAGTACCTTCAGCCCCTTTTCTTTCAGGATCTTTGCTGTTTTTGGCAGAATATCCAAACCTTGTGCAAATCCTACGTTTCCGGTAAACATCACTTTAAATGCATCACTTTTTGGAATTTCCGGCACTTCTGTTTTTTGCATCGGAACATAAAATTCTTCTGCATACTGCGGCCAGTAATGCACCTTTTCTTTTGAAACTTTTACTTTTCTTTCGCAGACCGCTTTTACAAAACTTGGTGATGTCACAAAAATCTCCGTACAGTTTTTATAAATGTAATCTACCATTTTCTGGATCGGTTCTATGATCAGCGGATGGGTGATTCCGGTGACCACTTCTACATTTTCCGGCCAAAGATCCTGTGCATACAGATACAGCGGAACTTTATGCTTCTTTGCATACCAAACTCCGATCACACATTGTGTCATCGGAGAAGTCTCAAACATAAATACAGCATCGGCTTTGATCTTTGTAAAGATCTTCCAGAAAAATCCACTGAACGGAAAAGAAAGATAGTTAAAGATCATGCCAACCGCACCTTTTCCCCTTGGGATCACAGGAATCCTGATGATCCTGATCCCATTCCAGTCCTCTTTTCTTTTTTTGCAAAAACCATATCCTTCGTAAAATTTTCCCTGTGGATAATTCGGAATGCCGGTCATCACCGTTACCTGATAGCCTCGTCTGACCCATTCGCTGCACATATCATTGATACGGAACTGCTCCGGATAAAACACCTGACTGATCACAAGGATATGCTTTTTTTTCTTTTTTTCCTGAACCATCATCTTGCTTTCTTTCATCTCACTGTATCATTAAAAATCATTTTATTTCTTCTGTTCCTGAAATCCTTCTGTTGATTCTTTCCGCACCATGATCTGCAGTGTCATGAGGATCAGCTTGATATCCAGAAGGATCGAGTACTCTTCTATATAAGTCAGATCCAGCCGGAGCTTGTCATACGGAGAAGTGTTATATTTTCCATAAATCTGTGCATAACCTGTCAGACCGCCCTTTACCTTGGTACGGTAAATAAATTCCGGAACTTCTTTCTGATATTTTTCCACATGTTCCACTCGTTCCGGTCTTGGACCTACGATGCTCATATCCCCTTTTAAGATATTGATGATCTGCGGAAGTTCATCGATCCTTGTTGCACGGATCACCCGTCCTACTTTAGTGATACGAGGATCATGATCTGTCGCAGGAAGAACTTCCCCTGCTTTTTCTGCATCTACGATCATGCTTCGGAATTTTAAGATTTCAAAACGCTTTTCATCACGGGTAACTCTTACCTGCTTAAAAAATACCGGTCCGCCGTCTTCCAGCTTAATGGCAACCGCAACGATCAGCATGATCGGTGCTGCAACGACCATTGCAATCGCACACAGACAAAGATCCATCATGCGTTTGATAAATCTCTGTTCAATATTCAGTCCGGTTCCCCGTACCAAAAGCAGCGGTGTATCAAATGTATTGATCTTCTCTGCACCGCTGATCACGATATCCGATAACTTCGGTGTCATATACAAACGGATCCCGTTATGATAACAAAATTTCAACAGATCATTGCGAAGCTGTGCCGGTACATCATTTAACAGCACCGCTTCATGTTTGGAGATTTCTTTACAGATTTCTTCAAATCCTGTCGTTGCAGAGATCGTCGCCGTAATATGATATTTATCTCCGCGGACTGCCATTTTTTCTTTTAATTCCAGTGCTTCTTCCGTACCATAGACTAATACAAGATCTCTTGGCGTATGATACTTATGATAAATTACCGTATACGCATAACAGCAGATGATACAAAGCAGTACATCTGCTACTGTCAGTACCAGCATCGGCAGCGGATTGATCATCACATTGGAGATCAGGGATAACTGCCAGTAAGTCACAAAATTGACTAAAAACATGGCAATACACTGGGAAACCGTAATATCCGCCATTTTGGAATGTCCATAGTTAAACCCGTCGGAATAATGGAACAAAATACAGGTCAAAACTGCATAGATCCCCATCAGTACATATTTTCCCCTTCCCAGATAAGGGAATGTTACTTCCTGATAACAAAAAAGCCATGCTATATAATAAGAGATTGTAAATAAGACAAGCTGAAGGATCACTTCCAGCTTTCTGATGAGATATCTCTTTTCTTCGTTTTTTATACGATCCATATCATTATCCTCTCGTAATTACTCGCAGCAGTCATAAAATTCCTTATACCAACGGGCAAATTTTCGTAAACCTTCTCTTAAACTTGTAGACGGTTTAAATCCAAAATCCCGTTCCAGTGCTGTCGTATCGGCATACGTTACCGGTACATCTCCCGGCTGCATCGGCACCAGTTCTTTATGTGCCTCAAAATCATAATCTTCCGGCAAAACTCCGGCAAGGATCAGTTCCTGCTGAAGGATATCTACAAAATCCAGCAGATTTTCCGGCTGATTATTTCCAATATTATAAACTGCATAAGGCGGTAACGGAAGTCCGTCTTCACCGGTAATTTTTTCCGGTGCTCCCTGCATGATCCGCACAACACCTTCTACGATATCATCTACATACGTAAAATCACGCTTACAATTTCCAAAATTAAAGATCTGGATCTTCTTTCCGGCTCTTAATTTATCCGTAAATCCGAAATATGCCATATCCGGACGGCCTGCCGGTCCATAAACCGTGAAAAATCGAAGCCCCGTAGAAGGAATATTATACAGCTTAGAATATGCATGTGCCATTAATTCATTGGATTTTTTCGTTGCTGCATATAAAGAAACCGGATTGTCTACTTTATCCTCTGTACTGTACGGAATCTTTTTATTGGTTCCGTAAACAGAAGAACTCGAGGCATAGACCAGATGCTCCACACCGCTTTGACCTTCATCATAAGAATGACGGCAGGCTTCGAGAAGATTATAAAATCCGATCAGATTGGATTCAATATACACATCCGGATTAGTGATCGAATAACGTACTCCTGCCTGAGCTGCAAGATTTACAACTACCTGTGGTTTTTCTGTCTGAAAAATCTGATCGATCAGTTTTTTATCTGCAATGTTTCCTTTGATAAAGTTCCACCGGCTGTCTTTTTTTTCTGCTGCCAGCCGTTCAATTTCTTTCAGGCGATATTCCTTGATCGACACATCATAATAATCATTCAGGTTATCAATCCCGATGATCTTAATATTGTCCACATCCTTTAATAATCTTTTCACAAGATTTGCACCGATAAATCCGGCTGCTCCCGTGACAAGCACTGTTTTTCCTTTTAATTCTACTTTCTGCATACGTTTCTCCGCAATCCTTACTGTAATTTTACGACCAATGTACCGTCGATCATCGCAATACTTCCTTCTTTCGGAAATACCGGCATTTCGAGAACCTCTTCCCTGTTTTCAAATTCAGACGCATCAGCACTTACCATTGGTCTTCCCAGCATAAACATAAAATATTTTTCATAAGTCGATTCGTAGGTGATCGGACTTCTGTAACCTGCTCCCATAAGAATTTCATATTTTTGAAATCCTCTTCTCTCCTGCCCGATTGCATTTTCACCTATAAATGCGACCGGAGTTTCTCCCGGGATATATTCTTCCTGCTCTTCCATTGCATCTGCAATTCTTGTCATATAAGATAATGTGGAAGTTGCTTCAAGATTTTTTTTCACATAAATGGTATTCGCAGCCTGAACATTTTCCATATTGATCAAAAAAACACAGACTCCGATCAGCAGCATAAAATTTTTTCTGAAATCTTTGCTGTGACAGCCGTGATCATAAAACCATTTTACCATCAGCAAAGCAAGCATAAATAACAGCCAGATCGCATATTGTGTCAGTATATGAGAATTTCCATCACTTAAAAAATACGTAATATTCATTCCGAAAGGCATCACTGCACCTAAAAGGCAGAAGATCACACGTCCCATCCAATCCATTTTTTTCAGACATATCAGAGAAACTGCGAAAATGCTGATCATGATGAGTCCAAAAATAATGATGTACAATTTTTCCGGATCTGAGATCAACATCACTTCCTTCACCGTTTCAAAAAAATCCACATAGGTATTCCATATTTTTTCGAAAATATTTCCAGAAAAAAGACCGGACATATTTCCAAGACTGTTATAATCATTGGCATTAAAGCTTTCCACTCCGGTAAATCTTTCAGAAACTTTTAATTCAGCAAGATAACATACCGCTGCGGCTCCGATCATTGCAACTGCTGACAGTCCCCTTTTCAAAACAAGAAGACTTTTTTCTTTTTCCATAAGTTCTTTGATACATACAAATAAGACCAAAGTAATCGCAATGGAAAGATAGCTTTGATAAATTCCTAATGTAATTGATAATAAAACAGATGCTGCAAATAAAACCAGACATTTTTTTCCTATTTTGCTTTCCCGTACCGCTTTTTTCCATAAAAATATGGAAAGTACAGAAAGAAGGATCGCAAAGGCATCCGCATCAAGATCATGCAGATAAGTTGCGGCGATCGTATAAACTGATGGGTTCGTCACACAAATCCCTGAGATCAAAATAAGAAGCCATTTATTTTCGATATTAAAAATTCTCAGGATCACATAGACTGCCAAAGCCATCCAGCATAACGTCAACAATCCGATCACCCATGGCAGCACGATTCTCCCTCTTGTGAATTCGATATAAAATACATAAAAGATTCTTCCCAATCGGGCTTTCGGCCACTTTGAAGCAATACTAAAAGAGTTCAAAGAATCATGACATACCAGCATATTCAAAAAACAGTAGCCATGAGCAGCAAATCCCCAAATATAAGTAGATAGAAAACACTGCTTCAGCAATTTTAAATTTACTTTCTTTTTCATCTCTTCTAAAATTTTCTGCATATACTCCTACCTAGCTTTTCCTTTTCCTAAAAATTTTCACGATTTCCACACACTGCGGGTTAACTGCTACATTAACCAGAATCCCTGCTGCTCCGCAGACCGCAGTTGTCAGCACACCTGCAATGATAAATTCAAAATAATTTTCAATTGATAACGAAATATACTGTTTTACAAACACAACTGCTGCAAAAAACAGATAATTCCCGCCTAAAATAGAAACTGTTCTTTTACAGGATCTTTTCAGGATCTTTTTGTCAGAAACATACGCACAGTAGACTACCTTCAGCGGAAGTGCTGCTGCTGTTGCCAAAAGAACTCCGTAAATCCCAAACCATTGAACCAAAACTACGGAAAGGATCAGGTTCACGGCCGCTTCGATCACAGAGACCGTACCGCACTCTTTTGCATATCCGCCAATATTGGCAAGATTTCTGGTTACATAACTGCTGTAAGATAAAAGCTGAACGATACAAAACAGCAGCGGTACATAATCATAAATATAGTTCACATCAGAAACACCGGCTGTATACAGCTGGATAAACGGAATGATCAAAATATAACAGACGGACATCAGGATCGTCGGGATCCCTACAAAGGCTGACAAAAAGATGTCGTGGATCTTTGTATATTTTTCCAGACTCTCATAATATGCCTGTCCCAAAAGATAGACAACACTGTTATAAACCGTATTCAGGATCGTCGTCAGACTTCCAAAGACCATGTTGTAGATCGAATATACACTGGAGATCATCGTACTGACAAACGTCGATAATACGACCATATCGGTCGATGAAAATACGACCCATGCGATCTCTGCCGTAACATAAGCATTTCTGTTTTTCAATTTTGCACCTTTCGGTGCTGCTTTGTAATTGATCCAGCCATAATGCTTTTTAAAGTAAACTCTGTAAATTGCAATCTGTACGATGGTAACAAAACAATAAACCATCTGCAGTGCATCGATTCGGATACTCAATGAAATGATAATGATCTTTCCAAGCTGTCCCAGCGTTGTCTTTAACGCTGTAACTCCGCTGAATACATAATCTTTTCCATCTGCTCTTAAAATCGCTGACTCTGTCTGTGTAAAAAGGAAAGACAGCACCCCTGACATTCCCTCAAAAAATACAAGACTGAAAATGATCGACCGGTCTACATTGCTCTTCCATGTGATCGGAATGATCACTGCCAACAGTACGACAGCCAGTGCATATCCTATGGTAAATTTCTTAAAATACGCCTTGGACACACTTGCCACATAAGAGATCCCGTCCTGATCTTTCTCTACGATCGGCTGATACAGCATATCCCTTGTTGCCAAAGCGATCCCTGCCTCCAAAAGAGACATATAACTGAAGATCTGCGTAATACTGTTAATGATCCCATTAACATCAGATCCATAATTCATCAATACGATCCTCGGCACGATAAAGCCAAGGGCGATCGTCAGGAGCTTACTTCCAAAGCTGACGATCAGATTTTTTAAAACTCTTGATTTTTGCATATCTGCTCTCTTTTATAGAAATATTCTTCGTATGTTCATTGAAACGGATTACATTTTTCTGCATGATCCGTTTTGATAACATCCTCTTTTAAAAAGAACTGTTTTTCATCATTTCTTCGTAAAATTTTTGTTCTTCCACTACCTGTCTGTCGATGGCTTCTTTAAATTTCCGATATCCCGGATCTTTTCTGCATGCCTGTTTTCTTCTCATATTGATCAGTTTATCAATATAAAGACTCAGATTCAGGTACATCGGCAGTCCCGTACACCATTTTCTGATCAGAAGATAACATTTTTCCATGCCTTTTGTTTCTGCCAGATACTGCTCTCTTAACCGGTTTTTATCTTTTTGAAATACCGGATTCGGAGCATTGCTGACTGACTGGTTATGCATTCTGTAAAGCACCATTCCCTGCGGCACAAATTCAATCTCCAGATCATCGATATTTTTGATCATGCTGTACCACATCGGATCATCTTCATATAACCGGTATCCTTCCAGATTCTTTTCACATTCTGCATCCGTAAAAAGCTGTTTTGTATAAATCGTAGACGGTGTATGAAGATAACGCCCTCTCTTAAAATATTTCAGATGATAAGATTTTCCCGCCTGATGATGTGTCATATGATAATAAAATTCTATGAGATATTTTTCTCTGTAAGAAATTTTCCCCTCACATAATTCCAGCCGGAAATATGTTTTTAATTTTCTGTCATGAAGATCCTCATATTCTGCAAATACATTGGTATGTGCGATCAGATCATCTCCTGCAATGATCTTTAAATATTCCTTTTCCGTATCGATCATCTGTACGATCTTACAGAAATTCGGAACGATCCCCTGATTTGTCTCATTGGCGATCACTTCCGCATTTTTAAAATATTCTCTGTTTTTTGCGATCCACTCTTTTGCAACTGCCACTGTCTGATCTTTTGATGCATCATCTGTAATAAGCAGAGAAACTTCCAGATCTTTTCCATAGTGAACCTTCTGATATTTGATACTTTCCAGTGTTTCGATGATATATTGTTCCTGATTATAAGCCAGGATTCCAAATACATAACGTCTCATGTATTGCTGCCTTTCTCATTTTTTCCTAAACATTT
>CAZWLV010000002.1:0-43738 GCA_964634715.1 uncultured Lachnoclostridium sp.
GAGCGATGGCATAACGTCTGTCATGTCCTTTACGGTCTTCTACGTAAGTGATCAGGTCTTTGCTTACCAGTTCTTTTCTAGGATCTCCTTCCGGAAGCATTTCCTGAAGTGTATCTAAGATAATGTTGATGATCTCAATATTCTGTTTTTCATTATGTCCGCCAACATTATAACGTTCGCCAAGAACACCCTGTTCCTGAACCATGTCGATTGCTTTTGCGTGGTCATCGACATATAACCAGTCACGGACATTTTTTCCATCTCCATATACCGGAAGTTTCTTACCCTGTAATGCATTGTTAATGATCAGCGGGATCAGTTTTTCCGGGAACTGGTACGGGCCGTAGTTGTTGCTGCAGCTTGTAATATTGATCGGGAATCTGTAAGTATCCCAGTATGCTTTTGTTAAAAGATCGCCTGAAGCCTTGCTTGCAGAATATGGGCTGTGCGGATCAAATGGTGTTGTTTCATAGAAATAAGTATCGCCTTCTTCCAAAGAACCATACACTTCATCTGTAGAAACATATAAGAATTTCTTTCCTTCTTTAAATGTACCGTCCGGTAATTCCCATGCAGCTTTTGCCGCATTTAACATCACCAGTGTTCCTAACACGTTTGTTTCTACGAACACTTCCGGATTTTTAATACTTCTGTCTACATGAGATTCTGCTGCAAAATGTACGACACGGTCAATATCATTTTCTGCAAAGATCTTTTCGATCGCTGCTTTATCACAGATATTTGCCTTTACAAATGTGTAGTTATCTCTATTTTCTACATCCTTTAAATTCTCAAGATTTCCTGCATAAGTTAAGCAGTCAACGTTGATGATACGGATCTCGTTGTCATATTTGCGGAACATGTAATGAATATAATTGGAACCGATAAATCCGGCACCGCCAGTTACTAAGTAAGTTCTCATTCAAATTTCCTCCATAGGTTTTATACATAGTTGTTTATAATGTAACATATTTTTAATACTTTGGCAAATTCATATCTGCATTTCCTGCTTTTGTGAATTTTACCGCATATCCAAAACCATAATCTAATGCTCTTGTCAATATTGTTTCTCTCGTGACAAGATATTTTTCATTTTCCAGAATCTGATCCGATTTTTTGCTGTATCCTCCAAGAGATCTTCCCAGATAAGGATCCGCATTCTGCCCATCTGCATAAATGTCTGCTACATACACCGTATCTTCTTCCAGAAAATCCAGTGGAATTTCAAGTGTTCGTTCCACCGCTGATAAACTGCCCAGATACCATGTTCCTTCCAGACTTTTTCTGGCAACGGTCACATATTCATACATCTTTCCTTCCAGATAAAGGGATTCTTCCCATGTCTGGGGCAGGTGATCCCAGATCTGCATTTTTCCCTGATCCTGTTTTGGGATATCTTCCGGATCCGTATACCAGTAAAGCATGCTGATCCCGGAACGAAATACAATAGGCGATGCCAGTGCATACGCTTTCGTAGCCTTTCCCGGATAACAGAATGTATGATCAGCAGGTGCCTGCACACATCTGATAAATGCTGTGGCAATGTCTTCTGCTGCCTGCGGCGTATCGATACCGATTCCCTCATCTCCCAAAATTCCTTCTACTGCAAGAATATGAGGATAAGTTCTTTCAATCCCTGTCGTCACATATTCATCATGGATCGTCAGGATCAGCTTATGGGCTGCCGCACTTTTGATCACTTCTTCTTCAAGATACTGCTCAGCAGTCTGAGAATCCACGTCAACAAATCCCGGTTTTACCCCGGCCACTCCCCATTTTTCAAAATAAGAAAACAGTTCATCTACGGTAAAACGTGCTTCTTCTGTGGAATCGTCGGGAAGAAAGATCCCATTGACATACAGAAGAATGCCTACCTGACGGCTGTTGGCATACGCACATACCGCCGGAATATCCAGTTCTGTCCGGCAGTCTCCATCTTCTCCCAGACAACCGTACATGGAAAAACCATGTTCTCCCGAAGAAAATACGCCTTCCCCGGTATTTTCATAACCGCCTTCTGCTGCAAGATATTGGTTTAAAATACTGTCTTTTGGTACTTTCTCCGGATCCAGTCTCGGATCGCACACCGGATCTTCTTCCGGCCCATACCAGCCGCTGTCAAGAAGGACATAGCGTATTCCATGTGCCGCGGCTTTATCAATATCTTCTTTTACGGATTCCGTTGTCATGGTTCCGCAAAGCATCACTGCCGTTCCCGGATCTACCCAATCTGAATACTGATAAAGTTCTTCCTCCGCAGGATCATTTAAATTCATGACCATGGAAGCATTTTGCAGCAGTTCCTTTTCTTCATCTGCAATGACCATCGTTCTCCATGGTGTTTCATAAGGTCCTTCTGATGTAACGATCACTTTTCCGTGATGGATCTTCAGACATTGACCCTGTCCGGAATCTTTTACCAGCTTCATTGCACTGTAATTTTCAAGATCCGACTCACAGATCGTCAACAATTTTCCGTCAGAATACTGCATCGTTACCGGTCTGGCAAATACTTCTTCTGAAAATGTGCCAAGATCAACTCTTACCGGAACAGTCTGGTTCAAATACGGATAGGCATTTGCGATCGTTCCTTCCGGAAACACAAAACGGGTATTTTCTTCTAAAATCCGATACTCTGTATTTTCCTCATCTACTTTCGGCAGCAGATACCTGATGGCTGTACCTTCGTTATATACTCTGATCTCGATGCCAAGCTCACTGCCAATTTCCTGCTGATCCAGCAGAAACGTCATCTGATTGTAACAACTGGTGATCTCTGACTGTTCTCCTACCAAAGGCCTCCAGCTCATATTTTCAAAGCTTTCTTCTGCAGAACGAAGAATAAAACCGGAATTTAGATCTGCAAAACTCGTGACGATCCCTAATTTTGAAGCATTGATCAGGCTTTGCCCCTGTGCTTTTATCTGATACCATGGAATCCCTTCTTCATCCAGCCAAAATTCTGCCTGCATATCCCTGCCGGGTGCTCTTATGGTATATCTTTTTCCCGTTTGAGAGCGGTTTCTTCCCATTACGAGCACAATAAGCAGCAGACAACTGATCACTGCTAGTAATCCGTAATATATCCTTTTTTTCTTTTGCATAATTTTTATCTTACATTTCCTTTTGAAACTGCTTTCTCTTTATGGCATATTTTCTTTTAACATTTCCGGAATATATTCCGCCCTCTGAAGTGCAAAGTTTGTAATACTCTCTGCCGTCGGATATTTGCTTTCAAATGCTTTTCCAAAAAATCTCTGATGGTGCTTTTGCATCGGTTCAAACATAAACTGAACATATTCTGATACCTTATTTAACACCTGCTCTTTTTCAAAAATCGTTTCTGACATTTCAAGAAGCCTTTCTGAAAAATCGTTCCGAAACTTCTCATTTGTCCATAAATTTGCAAACATCGGACTTTTTCTGATGACTCTTTCTAAGGTATCATGTTCCACATACTCTTCCTGCATTGATGCAGTATTCAGATCAAACAGCATCCAACGCCATTTTCCATCTTCATATTCAGAAGTTCCTGTTTCTCTTGATCTCCATAATGCATAATTAGAATCCGGCCAATCGATCAGTCTCGCCATGTAGATTTCTGCCGCAAAATAGTCGATCAGACTCTGTATGTCCATAAGTTCACATACGGTTTCATAATTTTCTTCCTGTGTCATATCTGCTGTTTCTGCAAATTCACACATCTGAAGATAAAGTTCCAGATCTTCTTCTCTGCCGGTTTCCAATTCTCCTGCTTTTATGATCACTACATTTTCATGATCTACCTCATAATACTGTTCTATGTAATATTCATCATATTTTTCTGTCAAATAATAAAATCCCCAGTATTCTCCATTCAAAAAGAGTACATAAGGTTCATAATTCATTGTGGCAAAATCACAGCTTTCTGTTAACTCAGACCCCAGCCTGTCCAACATCTTTCCACGATTATCATTCCCTCCCGCAGAAAGTGTCATCCTTTTGGGATAATAGCCAGTCTCCCAGAAATCATACCGAAGCCTGTTATCTCCATACTCATCCCTTGCATAAATGTTCAGGCTTTTGGGATTCAATCCCCTGCTTGCACCGCCCTGGATCCGAATTCCTACATTTTGTGTCAAAACATGATTTCGTTCTTTATCAAATACCGTGATCCTTGCTTCTCTTTCCCAACTGTATCCACTATTCGTATAATTTGCCGGCCAAAGGCACCAATCTACTTCTTCTTTATTTACAGAATCAATGGCATATTCATAAGTGTCTCCCAGAACATAAATTCCGGTCTCTTCATCAAAAAGATTTTCCGGATCTGTAGTAATGGACAGAATGTTGATCCCTTCATATCCTGATTTTTTCTCAAAATTAACAAAATAGATTCTTTCTTCAATCTCACTTTGATTTCCAAACTCATCATAATAAACCGCTTTGAGAACGGTACATTTATCAATCAGCTCCTCCGGTACCGCATATTCATCTTCTTTTGCCAGAAATCCGGTACTCAGATCTGTTCTCATAGAATATACATTTTCATGTAATGACGCATCCTCGATCAGGATAGGCGACTGATATCTAAGTGATTCTCTTGTCGGATCTGAGCCGTCCAGTGTATAAAAAATTTCATCCGTAGGTGCATAGATGCTCAGATAAAAAGCCTCTTCATAAAATCCGGTTTCTTTGGAAAATAGCAGCTTACTGTTTTCCGAAGAGCTTCGTCCATAAAGAATTCCTGCATAAAAATATTCCCATTGGAATCCGCTGGACACTGCACAAACAACCGTCAGAAGCACCACAGACAATATTACAAAAATATATTTTTGTTTTTTCATCTGCCCTGTCCTTTATTGTGCACCGTCATGCTTTAACACTACCAGCACCGTCTGTAAAATGATCCGAAGATCCATGCCAAAAGACCAGTTCTCAATATACTGCACGTCCAGCTTTACGACATCTTCAAAGTCCGTAATGGAGCTTCTTCCGCTGACCTGCCAAAGTCCGGTGATCCCCGGCTTCATGGTCAATCGCTTTTTATAACGTGCCTTGTACTGTTTAAATTCATCTTCTGTCGGCGGTCTTGTGCCTACCAGACTCATATCTCCTTTTAAAACATTCCAAAACTGTGGAAACTCATCAATACTCGTCTTTCGGATAAATTTTCCGACTTTCGTGATCCTTGGATCATCATCCATCTTAAACATCAGTCCGGACATTTTATTCTGTTCCATCAATTCTTTTTTCCGTTCTTCTGCATCTGCATACATCGAGCGGAATTTATAGATCTTAAATCTCCGTCCGTTTTTTCCAATGCGGGTCTGTGAAAAAAAGAGCGGTCCCGGAGATTCCAAAAGGATCATCGGTCCTATGATCACGGTAAAGATCCCGGTCATCAAAAGTCCTATGATTCCGCCAACGATATCCAGCATTCTTTTGGCGATCACATCGCCCAATGCCTCTGTCTGACCATTTCCTGAAAGCACCGTCAGATCTCCCATTTTTACGATCTGCTGATTCGGGATCCCCAGATTATATTCTGCCAGTGAAATATTGATCTCTACTCCCATGGCATGAAACAAATTCACTGTCTCTTTAAATTCCGGATCATCCGGCTCAAGATCGATCAAAACACTGTCCACTACAGTCAGTCTGGCATCATCATATAACGTAGCCGCACTGGCTGTTACCGGAATACCGCCAATCTTCTGACCTGTCAGATCCTGATCCATGACTGCCAGTGCAGAAATCTCATACTGAAATTCCAGTTCACTTCTGCTTTTCTCTAAAAGAGTTTCCGCCCTGTCTGCATCAGTCACGACCAGAAGTTTTTTCCTGTAGATCACTTTATCGGCAAACTTTTCCAAAAAGAGTTTACAAAGGATCCTTCCTGCATACGTAAACAGTGCAATACTGATAAATGCATATCCAAAAGCCAGTCGTGAATAATCTTCCGCACTCTGTACAAGGAACATATACACCACGGCAATCCCCATCTGTACACACAGACATTTCCATACGTTAATAAATTCCACCCACATTCCTCTGCGGAAAATATCTTCATAAGGTCTGAAGAAAAAGGCATTGGCAATGGCTGAAAGTGCCAGTACGATAAAAACCTCTCTGTAGACAGAATACGTATTCATGATCATAAAATTTCCATGGCGTATAAAAATACCAAGGAAAAATCCCAGGCTCATGCACAGCAGATCCAGAATGATAAACTGTGAATAAGATCTTTTTTGTGTCTTCATCTGTCACCTTCCTATCTGTTTTTCTTAAAAATGACCAGTTTACTGAAAACATAATTTAATACAATGACAAGGACATTGGACAGGATCTTCATCAACATTGCCGGCCATGCCATCATATCTACAAAAAAGTACATGATCGCCAGATCCATGATCCCTGTTGCCAGCCTGCAGCCTGCAAAAGATACGACTTCTTTTCGAAGAACCTTCCATTCCCATGATCTGCTCTCAAATACCCATAATTTATTGGTCACATACGCAAATGCCACTGACAGGATCCACGCCAATACATTGCTCAACGTATTGCTTAGTCCTATTTTTCCATAACAGATGCTGTAAGTCACAATATTTACAACCGTGGTCAATACCCCGAAAATCCCGTAAGAGATCAGGGATCGGTACTTTTCTATCAGCTTTATTATCATCTTCATCATAAGTAATCTGTCTCTTTCTCCCATATGGCATCACCATTCACGCTGATCTCTTCTTTTCAGTATGTTCCTCTACCATATCATTCTTATTCTTCTAAATCTTCAAAAGTTTCTTTAAATTTCTCTTAATCTTTTTATCCAGTGTATCACTGTACTTGTACCAGAATTCTCTGGCGATCTTTTTGTCAATTCCCAGCTTTTCAAAATGGCATCCGCCTGCTCCTTTTGAGATATCAGTCTGATATTCACTGGTTTTTCCCACATGGGTACCGCTGCCGTCACATCCGTCGTTTAAGATATATGAACGTTTCGGATATACCGTATACATATCAAGATTGCTCTGGGCAAACACCCAGCGGACTGCCCAGGAATTGATCTTTCCTTCCATCTGCATGGTAAGCATTCCGGTCAGATCTGCACCGCCTCTGTTAAACCGTTTCTGCCATGCCCGGTCGGACATCATTTTTTCATAATCTTTTACTTCCCAATCCGTCTTTTCCCAACGGTCTTTCCATGTTGCCCAGCCCCAGCTGCAGCCCCGGTAACTGTAAAATACATCGTGGGGATATTTTTTCAGACTTTTCATCGGAAAAGAATAACCACTGACAGACCAGATCTCAGGTACTTCTTTATAATAATCCAATGCACCGTTCATATATTGTAAAAAATAAGGCGATAACACCAGATCATCTTCAATGACGATCACTTTTCCATAATCTTCGATGATCTTTGTCACACCGCTGATGACAGATCTTGCCAGTCCCTGATTTTTTTCTGCTTCTACCACAGTCACACTCTGAAAATTTTTCTTCCATGCTTCCTGACGGATAACTTCCCGCACGGCATTGACTTTTTCCAGTCCGTTTTCTGTTTTTGCAGCATCAGAAAATACATACAGATCTGTCTGATCTGCTAAAAAGTTTTCAGCCAAAGATTTCAGCACATTGATCGTATGCTCCGGACGATTGTAGACAAATAAAACGACCGGTGCATTGCTGTTTTTCTCTTTCATTTTTCTCTCACTTATTTCTGCTTCATATCATACAACTTTTATTATCATGAATCCATTCCGCAGGACTTTTTGTATCATGAAAAATTTATCGAAATTTTCTCACTGATGCAAAAAAGAGTTCATACCGACCTGATCCGCTTTTTTTCCTGCCGTATATGCTACTTTTACGTGAACCCTGTAAAGAAGCTCTTTGGGATCCATTCGTTTTAATTCTTCCAGTTTATCCTGCATACTCCGATCCACCAGTCCCGGATGTTTCTTTAAAAGCGGCCGGATTTCATACTCTTTTGCAAGCATGGCTTTCACCTCTTCCATTTTCGCAAGATAGATCCGGTAAATATCATAAACCAGCGTTTTCTCTGCTCCCAATTCCTTTTTAAAAACATTCAAGTTTACTGTCGTTTCATCGATATATTCCAGATGATGGAAATGATAAAAGATCATCTCAAAAGTTTCTTTTGTCTTTTTATCCATCAGATATCCCGCTTTTTTTGTCTGCCTGAACCGGAACACATTCCACGGTGCAACCCCTGCACCTAGATGCTGTAATACGTGAACTTTTTCGTATTTTTCCGCCCAGTCACTTAAGTATTTTTGATCACCCATTTCTCCCGGTGCCATACTGCAGTGTGACCTGCACTGGCTTTTCCATGTAGATAAGATTTCTCTTCCATACGGATCATTTTTAAAAGTATTAAACTCTACACAGTATCGTCCTGCACCTTTGATCTTTTCTTCTGCCAGCCAGCCTTTTCCAAAACCATGTTCCACGATCTGTACAGAACAGCCTGCATCTTCCATTTCCTCTAACAAAACCTGCGGATTTTTGAAAAAATAAAGATCCGAATCAATATAAGTACAATATGCTTCCTGATAAGTTTCAAAAATATAATCGATCAGACTCGCCGTACAAGTCCAGCAGTATTCTGCTCTGGAACGCTCTGACCGGATCCGGCACAGCTCTTCATCTTCAAATTCATCTAAGGAAATTGCTGTCACATGAGGCAGATCCATCTTTTTTAGGATTGTAAAACACTTATCATCCATTGCCAGAATATATAATTGAAAATCCTTCATGACCGCTTTCATAGAATCATAAAGAACCAGTCCCTTATCAAGATAATTAGAATCAAACAGTGTACAAAATGTCAGCATTCTTTCTTTCCTTTCAGCGGATATCCCGCCAGTTCAACGGCTCTCTTTGCCAAAATATCCAGAGAATCCATAAAATGATATCCAAAATCACCATTTTTTATCGCAAACGGCAGTTCTGTACAGCCTAAGATAAATCCTTCTGCTCCTTCTGCCGCCATTTTTTTCAATGTCTGATCAATGATCGATGCATTGATCTTTTTTCCTGCTTTTACCTGTTCATAAATGATCTCCATCACTTTTTCCTGACCTTCTTTGTCCGGATAAACCGCTTCGATCCCCAGTTTTTCCAACTCCCTGTCATAAGTATGGGTACTGCAGGTTCCCGTGGTCGCAAGAACTCCTACTTTTTTGTAGCCCTTTTTCAGACAGACTTTCGCTGTTTCCTCGATCATATTGACAACGGTAACCGTAAGCTGACGACTGATCTCTTCATAAAAATAATGAGACGTATTGCAGGGGATCAAAAGCAGTTCTGCTCCGCAATGTTCCAGCTTCTTTCCGCTTTCCACGATATATGTTACCGGTGTATCTTCCCCGTTTAAGATCGCTGTCGTACGATCCGGGATCTCCGTATTATTATCAATGATGATGTGCATATGTTCTGCATCGGTTTTTGCATCGGTATTATTGATCAGTTTTTGAAATAATAATGATGTTGCAGCAGGTCCCATACCGCCGATGATCCCTACTGTCTTCTTTTTACAAGATGTTTCATGATTTAACATGCAGTAACTCTCCCAGTTTTTTCTGCGCTTCCTCGGTATAATAAGTCGCAAGACAGCCTGTCGGCGTAAAGGTCAGTTCTCCAAAATAGATTTTTCCATCTACTTCATAAAAATCTACACGTACAAAAGGAAACGGCTTTGCAAGGATCCTTGCATAATCCAGCATCGTTTCCAGCGTTTGCGGACGTTCAAACAGCTCCGGCTGCATTTCCCCTTTAAATACCGGTGACGGATTCCAGTCCAGATCAAAATATCCTCTCAGGATCTCATCTGTTACAATATCACGTTCGATAAAATTGCCGATATAGACCGGTTCTCCATGAAAACAATAAATCTTATAATCTACCGGAAGTGCATTTCCTTTTCCTTCCAGATATTTTTCACAAATGATCTTTTTCGGAATTTTCTTATAATGAACTTCTGCATACTCTTTCCAAAAGTCATCTTTCATCCATGTGTTTAACTGTTTTACAGACTTTGGAATATCCAGTTTGGATTTATCCTGACAGATCAGGTTATATCCGCATCCATGATTGCATTTCATGGCGAAACGATCCGGCAGCTGATCCCATGGAATCTCTTCTGCATGATCCCACGCTCCAAGAAGCTCATTTAACGTATGTCCCAGACCGCACTGCTCTACATATTCTCTTACTGCATATTTATCTGAACACTGACAGACCAGCGGATCATCTGCATATTCATTTAACTTCAGCCACATCAGTTTTTCATTAAAAGTCGTTGGATGTTCCAGATTTAAGGTTTCACCAAATACATTTTTATAACGGATCTTACTGACAAGCTCCGGTGCCACCGGTGAAAGACTGCTGACGGCTTTAAATTTTACCTGCTGCCATTTTTGATGAACTTCAAAAATGAATTTGTTCTTTTTTAATGTTTCTTTTAATTTAGACATCATCTAAAATGTTTCCTTTCCATCTTCACAATACATTTACCAGCATCGTCACGTTTTCCTGCTTTATGACACCTTACGGAACATACACAGCGAAATGGGTGATGCAGATAAAAATACAGAAATCTACTTCTTCAGCAGGATCCGTACATACGGGATCGCCGAATAAACTGCTGCGGTAAGTACATTATAGTTCTTTTTCAGATAATGAAACCACTCTTTTGCCGGAAGGCCTTTGGGTGACTCTTTTCTTTGCAGTCGTTCTTTTCTGGAAATCTCCGTATTTCTCCAGCTGACTGCTACCGGATTATCCGGACAGCTCCCCACAAATTCATCAGAAACTTTGATCGTAAATCCCTTTCGCACTGCTGAGAATCCATAATCAAAATCTCCCATGGAATGGGTATAAACTTCATCGATATTATCCAGTTTTTCGAAGATCTCCCACGGGATCAGCACACAATTTGCATTAAATGTATCGCACACCGTTCCTTTCGGATCTTTTCCCATAATGATCTCTGTTTTCGGACGGCATCCGGAAGTTTTTACGATACCGCCATAAGACAACTCTCCATTTTCATCACAGGTCGGTCCCACCCAGATACAGGAACGTTCTTTCCGGCAAAGCTTTTCGATGGCACCGTCTGCAAAATCAACGTCATCATTAAAGAGCAGGCAGTAATCATACCCTTTTCCTGACTTTTTCGCTTCCGCGATCGCCATACGCATACCGCCGCTGTAAAAAAGACTGCCATTGCCACGAAGGATTGTTACTTCCGGCATTTTTTTTAATTCTTCATACGTTCCGTCACTGCTTCCATCGTCTGCCACAATAAAAGAAAATATGATTTCCGGATTTCCTTTGATCAGCTGCTTTAACGCATGGATCGTTTTTTCTTTTCGATTAAAACAGGTCATCAGACCCAGTACTGTTTTTTTCATGTTTTTTTCTTTCCCATACTTTCCTTGATCGCTTCCATATACCCTTTTGAGATATTTTCAAATCGGAAACGCTCTACATGCTTTGCAGAAGCTTCTGACATTTTCCTGCAAAGCTGCGGATCCTTTAACAGTCTTTCCAGCTTTTCACCAAAAGCCTTTGCATCGTAAGGATCTTCGATGTAACCGTTTTCGCCTTCTTCGATCAGATCATAAGCACCGTCTGCATATTTCGAACAAACGACCGGCAGTCCTGCACACATCGCTTCTAAAATGACCAGTGCAAAACAGTCCTCTCTTGTCGGAAGGACAAACAGATCACTGTCCCCATACTGTTTTACCAGTTCCTCTCTGGAAAGCTGCCCCAGAAAATGGATCCGTTCTTTGATCTTTAACGTTTCTGCCAATTCCAAAAGCCGTTCTTTTTCCTCGCCGTCTCCGGCAATATATAATTCAAATTCACTTTTTACAGTTCCAAGTGCATGAAGAAGAAGATCCACTCCTTTTCTTTCGATCAGACTGCCTGCATAAAGGATCTTTCCTTTTCCACACCCGGAAGGTTTCTGCATATACTTTTCCACATCTACGGACAGATAACTGATATGACATTTCTTTTCATCTGCACCATAAAAGATCTGTGCTTCTCTTGACTTCGTACTGCTTCCGATATAGGAATCTGCGTTCGAGATCACATAGTTTCTGAAATATTTTTGCAAAAAATTAATATTTCTCTCTGAAAACAAGGTGCCGTCTGTCCAGCTGACGTAAGGAATGCCGTATCTTTTGCAGAAATGAACTGCCTGCAAAATGGTCGGATTATACTCCGATCCCACGACCACATCCGGTTTCAGCTCTTTTAAAACCTTGGAAACACCCCATGGAAGATGAATGTATTTCGTATCATAGCGTTTTTTGATCTTGATCGTCTTTGATTCTAAAAACACAGAATCCTTCATCTTTGTCTCATCAATCTGCCAGCTTCGGTTATCTTCATTTTTACTGGAATACACGATGGTAAACCGGTATCCCTGCTGATGCTTTTGCAGATAGTCAAAAAAATCCACACGATAAGGTGCCGGAATATTAGTGATGATCACAACATGTTTCATAAATCTTCCTCAACTGTTCGTAATTGCTTTCTTCGGAATATTGCTCGATCCATTTTCTCTCCATGCCTTCAAAAGAAGAATGCATCTTTTTCACTGCGGCACATAAGGATTTTTCGGAATCCGGCTGAAATTTCATACCGTTTTTACCTTCCTCGATCAAACTTCCACTATTGCCAAGATCTGACACGATCACCGGTGTCCCAAGCGAATATGCTTCTGCAATGGTCATCGGAAATCCTTCATACCATCGGGTCGGCAGGATCAGTGCTTTCGATTCTCCGATAACTTCTTTTACTGCTTCATTGTCTAAAAAACCTCTCATTTCAACATTCGAAAGATTTTCTTTTTCTATATAATCTTTGCACCACTGCTCCATAGAACCGGTACCGCATACGACCAGCCGAAACTGCTCCCGGTCAAGTCTGCTCCATGCCCGAAGCAAAAGATCGATCCCTTTGATCTCTTCCAGCCGTCCTGCATAGACAAACTGATCTTTTCGTTTTTCATATGGCAGGATCTTCTCTGCCGTCTTTACAAAATTCGGCTTTACAAATACTTTTTCTTTATCGATCTGTTTTAATGTCAGCAGTTTTTCTTTATTAAAATCTGTAAGACAGATATAATTTAACTTTCCATAAGTACCAAGTAATCTGTGGATCCATGTACTGACCGCACAGATCAGCGTCTGAACCCTGCTTCCACGATAACAGCCATGTTTTACCGCACACAACAGACCTTTCGAAACGCAGTCTTCACAAATATGTCCATCTCTGTAAAATGCTGCTCCCGGACATAGCAGCCGGAAATTATGAATGGTCTGCACCACCGGCACTTTCTTTCGAAAAGCTGCATAATAAACCGACGGACTGATCAGATTTAACGTGTTATGGACATGTACCACATCAATCTTTTCTTTTTCGATCAAATGCTTCACTTCACGATATGTCTTTATGGAAAAGATCATGGAAAATGGCAGCATCAGCTTTTGAAGCTTTGAAAACTCATTTAATTCGGAATTATGACGGGTATATAAAACAACCTGATGTCCATGCTGTTCCAACATTCTTTTTTCATTTGCCACAACCGTATCTTCCCCGCCGGGAATCTGATAATAGTTGTGTACGATCAAAACTTTTTGTTTCTTTTCTGACATTATTTTCCCCGAATCACTGCATTCCAGATAAATCTTGTATTAGTATAAAAATAGCGTTTAAATAGTCTTTTCGGCTCCTGTAACAGACGATACAGCCATTCTAAATTGGCTTTCTGCATCCACATCGGAGCCCTCTGGATATTTCCCGCCAGATAATCAAACGCAGCTCCGACACCAACCATCAGTCCCTGTACTTTTCCCTGATGATCTGCCATCCAGCGTTCCTGCTTTGGTGCACCCAATCCAACCCATACAAAATCTGCATGAGTCTCATTGATCCTCTCTATGATCTGCAGATCTTCTTCTTCGGAAAGTGCACGAAATGGCGGACTGTACATTCCTGCGATCTGCACTCCCGGATAGTCTTTCTCTAATACCTTACGGAGCTTTTCCAGCGTTTCTTCTGTTGAACCATAAAAATAATGACGATAACCTTCTTTTTCTGAAATTTTCAAAATCTCTTTCAGATAATCCGGTCCCGTGGTTCGTTCCATCTTGGAAAATCCACGTTTTCTTCCAACTGAAGAAAGCGGTCCCCCGTCAGGGATCGCCATAATGCCTCCATTTTGAACCGCACAGTATGCCGGATCTTCATAACTCATGACGGTGGTATGAACATTGGCTACACACAGATAATCCCCTGACAGTTCTTTGATATATTTTTTTGTAAAATCTATCAGCCATGACATATTAATGGCTGCAAGGCTGACTCCCATGATCCTGCATGTAGGTATCAGGGACTTGTCCACCCTTGAAACAAATGCTTTATTCATGTGATTCATCAAATCCTTTTGTCTCATCCACTAAAAACGGCGGACGTTTTCTCGTTTCATCTAAGGCTCTCCAGATATATTCTCCCAGCATTCCAAGCATGAGCATGATCAGACCGGAAGAACAAAGGATCAGTGCCATGAGGCTTGCCCAGCCTGCGACATCGGCACCATGAGTCAGTGTCTGCACAATGATCACGATCGCCCAGATAATGGAAGCACAGAAAAACAGGCTTCCCACGGAAGACATGATCCGAACCGGTGCATAAGAAAAACTCATCATAGAATCCACGACCAGCTTGATCTTTTTCCCCAGTGTCCAGCGGGATTCTCCCTCTTCTCTGGCTTTTCTGTGAAAATATACTTCGGCACGCTGAAATCCAACCCACATGACCTGTAACGTCAGGGATGAATTTTTCTCATCCAGCATTTCGAGAACCTCTATGACCTGTCTGTCGATCAGATAACAGTCACAGCCGCCTTTTGGCATATCTTTCATGATAAATTTACGCACTAACGCATAATACATGCCTGCGAAGAATTTTTTCAAAGCCGGATCATCACGTTCTTCACGGATCGCCATGACAACTTTATTGCCTTCTTTCCATTTTTCATACATTTCCAGGATCAGCGTAGAATCTTCCTGAAGATCCGCCTGCTTCGTCACCGCACAGTCGCCGCTGCAATGATGAAAGCCTGCCAGCAGTGCTGCATGTTCTCCAAAGTTTCTGGATAACTTCACCAGCTTTACATTTGGATCCATCTCTTTGATCTGGTTCATGACTTCCCATGAATTGTCTCCGGATCCATCATCTACCATAACGATCTCATAATCACCAAGCTGATCTAAGATCTTTTCCTGCATATCCCGATAAAGAGCCATCAGTGTATCAGAATTCCAATACACCGGAATGATAATTGAAATTTTGCTCATTATTTCAAAACTCCCATTTCTTTTTTGAATTCTTCGTAATCTCTGATGTATTCTGTACCATCATAATGAGTACTTGCAAGAACCAGAAGAATGGAATCTTCTGAGAAATCATACATATCTTTCCACACCATCGTCGGAATGTACAATCCCATCATTGGTTTGTTCAGCTCAATGACCGCTTCGCTGTGTCCGTTATCGATCCGAACCTTAGAAGTTCCGCCGACATTGATCAGCACAAACTCTGACTGTCTGTTTGCATGCTGACCACGCATAACATCCTGATCCGAACCATAAATATAAAACACTCTCTTGATCTCAAAAGGAATGTCCTGATTGCCTTCTACGACTACCAGTTTTCCTCTCTCATCTCCCATATCTTTAAAATTCAGTACTTTGCACTGTTCTGTTACATGCTGCATTTGATTCTCCTTATACGAATGCATTGATCGCATTGATTACCTGTGTCTGTTCTTCCTCTGTCATACCGTTATACATCGGAATCGAAAGAACCGTCTTTGCATAATTTTCCGTGATCGGAAAAGCTCCTTCGCCGTAACCTAAATAAGCATATGCTTCAGATAAATGCGGCGGGATCGGATAGTGGATGATCGTTCCAACTCCATTTTCATCCAGATATTCGATCAGTCTGTCACGCTCTTCACAGCGGATCACAAACTGATGCCATACGGCAGTACAGTTTTCCCGTACTTTCGGAAGCTGGATCTTCGGATTTTTGATCTCTGCCAGATATCTTTCAGCAATCCTGATCCTTTCTTCTTCCATTTCTTCCACATGGCTTAAACGAACTCTTAAAAGAGCCGCCTGGATCTCATCCAGTCTGGAATTGGCTCCTACGATCTTATTATAATAGCGTTTTTCGCTTCCATAATTTCTAAATACTCTGAAATCCTCTGCCAGTTTCTCATCATTGCATACAACTGCACCGGCATCTCCAAAAGCACCGATATTTTTTGACGGATAGAAAGAAAAACATCCGACATCTCCAAAGGTACCTGTCATCTGTCCGTTAAAACATGCCCCGTGGGACTGTGCACAATCTTCTACCAGTCGAAGATCATATTTTTTACAAAGTTCCACTACATCATCCATTTTTGATGCCTGTCCATATAAATGAACAACTAAGATCGCTTTTGTCTTTTCTGTGATCTTTTCTTCCAGTTTTTTGGTATCGATATTAAAATATTCATCCGGTTCGATAAAGATCGGTGTAGCACCGTTCATGGTAATGCCCATGACACTGGCAATATAAGTATTTCCCTGTACTAAAACCTCATCCCCAGGACCGATTCCAAGGACACGGAAAGCGATCCACAGTGCATCCAGTCCGCTGGCAAGTCCTACACAATGTTTCGCACCGGTATAAGCTGCAAATTCTTTTTCAAACTCTTTTACTTCATTTCCAAGAACATACCAGCCGCTGCGCAGTACGCTTAAAGCCTTCTGTTCAAATTCTTCCTGATATTTTTCAAAGCCTCTGTTGAGGCGGTTTGGCATGATCTTTGTCATTTTTATTTCCTTTCTGTGCCGAAAGCAGAGAGCTTTTTTTAACGCTCTTTGCGTTTTATCAGTCCCCTTTTTGTGTTCTCTGACGCAGATACTTTCTTCCGTCAGGACACACTCCCTCATAATCAGTTCATTTTACCACGAAACCTATTGCCATGCAAGTATCCGCATTTTTATCTGATACCTCGCAGGAAAAAAGCTTCTATTACATATCTGGTATAAATTCTTGTTTCTTTAAACAATGCCGGTGCCAGTACCGCTGTAAAGATCTGCGTAATCAATGTTGCTGCAGCTGCTCCGCCTGGTCCATACATTGGGATCAGAAGATAATTTAAGATTACATTCAACACTGCACCGACTCCCAAATAATATTTGACATATTTTGCTTTTTCTTCACAAACGATCCAGATACCACGGGCAGAACCGAGCATTGCAAACATGGTATACCATGCTGAAATCTGCAAAGAGCTGACTGATGGCAGATATTCTGCACCATACATGATCAAAATGATCCATTTTCCTAAAACGGTAATACCAAGTCCGGCTGCAATGCCGATCCAGATCACGGCTGCATACAGACGTTTATTCTGCTTAATATAAAGTTCTTCGCTTTTATGTTTACTTTCAATGATCAGCGGTCTTGAAGAATTGATCAGTGCCGTTAAGATAAAACTCCACATACTGGAAATCTTCGTGGCTGCCGTATAATATCCGACTGCAGTTTCACTGAGCATTTCCCCAAGCATGATCTTATCCATTTCACTGTAAATGGTTGCCATAAGACCTGATAAGATAAAATTATAACTTCTTTTCAGGATTTCTTTTCCGGCAGAAAGCGATACCGTAAGTTTCTGACCTTCCCCCCGTCCATAGACGAACAAAAGAAATGCAGCAACTACCGCAGCTTCCAATGCAGTAGAAAAAGCAAACCATTCCACGCTCTTTCCAAGTGCAAGGATCGCAATCTTATACACTGCCATGATCACATAGGCAAGACTCTGGATCTTTACACTGACCTGTGTTTCCAGCCGGGACTGATACCAGTAATGGATCATGTCAAATGACTGGAAGATCAACGATAAACTCTGTAAAAATGCAACCCATACGATCGTCTTATCCCCATCTTTTAAGACATACATCAGACAGGTGATCGCTATGGTAGATAAAATACTGGTGATCACACGAAAGAAAATCGTCGTTCCTAAGATTTCTCCCTGTCTGCCTTCGTTGTCCATGATCTCTTTGACTGCCGTACTCGTAAAACCAAGCTGGCAGAACACAAGAAAGAACGACACATAGGAAGCCGTTTCCCCGATCACACCATAATTTGACGGTCCCAAATATCTCGCTGTGAGCATTCCGACCACAAGCGTCAGACCCATCTGAAAAATCTTGCCGCCAATATCCCACATGGTATTGGACACAAAACGGTTTCCTTTTAATTTATCTAACATATTCTTCATCATTTTAAACTCTTTTCTTTTTATTTATCCGTCAGATTTTTTCTCTGTCTTCCAGTACTGCAAAAAAGACGCTGTACAGCGGAACCAGATACAGCATATAGATGCTCACATTATCCGTCGTGAACATCAGCATCGTATATACCAGAAGTACCAGTAAAAAACTCATTTTTTTCAGATCAAACTTTTTTTCTGTCAAATGCAGAACGGCACCATAGCTTAACAGATAGAGTAAAAATCCCGTAAATCCAAGCTCTACATAAAATTTCAACAGATCATTATGAAGATTCACATAAGTGAGAATATTCCAGTGACTCAAAAGAGTTTCCACATAACCAAGTCCTTTTCCCAGATAAGTCAGCGAAAAACGTGCTTCCTGTGCCATACGACCGTACATTTCCACTCTTCCATTAGTATTGATATTGGCACCCCAGCAAAATGCTTCCAAAGTACCTGAATAGATCATATAAATATACAGATAAGCTGCCGCGATCACCAGTCCCCACAAGAGCAGTGCCAGTTTCTTACTGTAACGGAAAAGCCACATCATTCCCATCACAAAAAGTGCTGCTGCCACAGCAACAATGGCGATCCTTTTTTCTGCAAACAGCATAAATAAGATTGCTGTCACAAAGCATTTCCAATTCTTTTCATAAAGATAATATAATGCAAAAATTCCAAAAGAGAATGCAAACACTGACTCCCAACGGAAGATCTTGATAAACGTAGGTGCATCAAACAGTGCATATGCCAGCAGACATCCTAAAAACTGCACGTTTACGATGTGCTTCATCTCTTTTCCGTAAAAGGTATTCATCGAAAAGGCAAGCACAAACGGCATGATCGTATACAGAAGGATCTTTAATGTCATCATCTGTACGCCTGCTCCCAAAAGAGCCGTCACACTTCCTGCCAGCACATAAACGATCATCGGAAGTGCCGTGCAGATCACGGCATCTGCAGACCATTTCTTTTTTCTTCCCAAAAATAAAAAAAGGAGACTGAACAAACCTGCCGCTGCATACTTTTTGATCCCGCCGGCATCAAAAGACACATAGAGCAGCAGCATTGCAAACAATTCCAGTATGTTTTTTACATTGATCATTTCTTTTAAGCGATTCAAACTATGTTCCCCTTATCATCTACTGCTTTTTGAAACATTTTCCTGAAACCTTTGTAAAGCAGCATCCATTTCATGATGACTCTTCTTTTTTATTTCTTTCTCTGATGCAAAGTACAAAAATCAGCACCACTGATAAAACAGCACCTGCTGCAATCCCTGCTGCCACAGCAGCAGTTTTGTTTACTTTGATCGTATATCCTGCCTGTGCATCTAAAAGCAGGCTCTTTGAATATTCGATCCTGTCATACCATCGTAACTGTTCGTCCTGAAGTTCTTCATCTTTGGATACTTTCGCAGCTCCTATAGTGATCTCGATGCCCGTATCCTGCTTTTCCAGCCTGTTTTTCAAATATTCTGCCGCATCCAGACATTCTTTTTCTGTGATATGACGCAGTGTCAGTAAAACGGTTCCGTATTCATCTTCCTGCCAGTCCAAAAGTTCATAAAAATAGTCTGTATTCTGATCTGTAATATAATTTTTCCACAGATCACGGGATAACGCATAATCCTTCAGAGTTTCCTTATCCTCCACTCCTTTCAGATACAACGTTCGTTCCTGCACACTGGTAGGATTGATCTGCATCAATACGGATTCTTTTAAATATTGTTCCAGCCATGCGGATTCTTTTTCGTAATAAAGATATTCTTCACTTGGAGGTGATGAGATCTCTTCTCCAAGAAACTGCGAACCAACTGCAAATATGGCTGCACACAAGATCACGATTATGGCTGCCGTTTTCCATCTTTTTATATAATACTTCACATAATCTTCAAAACTGATCGTCAGCTTCTCTGTCATCTCAAAGTTCTCCTTTCTCAAATAAATACTTTTTCGCAATAAGTATAGGTTTCAAAAAGTATAGCACATCTCCTTTACTTTGTCACATGACACCATGTATAATGTGAGTAACATTTTTTAAGGAGTTTATTATGAATCATTTTTCACTGAATCAAGAGACTGTCAAACGTTTCTCCACGTTTCTTGTCTATATCGGGATTGCTCTCCTTGCAATCTCTGACAGCGGTATCCAGCTGCTGATCCTGCATGTGATCGGTCCCGGAAGCCGTACCCTGCGCCTTGCAGCCATGTGGCTTTTATTCGCCGGTGTTGTGCTGACAAGATATACAAAAAAAGAAGTTCTGATCCTTGCACCACTGGCAGTTCTCGCACTTTATAACTATTCCCGTTCCGGAAATATTTACTGTGTTCATGCGGTACTGGTCATGGCTTCCATGAAAAATATTGACTACTCTGTATTTTTCAAAGTACTGTTTTACAGTACGTTATCTGCGGTTGCAGCCGTAGGGATCCTGTCCTTTTTTCAGATTGGAAGCCCGATACAGCTTACGCAGGATTTCGGCCGTGGTGTCGTAGAAACCCGTTACTGCTTTGGTCTTTATCATCCAAACATCTGGCATCAGGCCATTGCACGATGCATTATTTTCGCCTGCATCGGTTATCATAAACAGTTAAATATCATTCATTTACTGATCTTGTTCGTATTTAATTATTTTATTTACACACTGTCTGTTTCCCGTACCGGACTGCTTGCAGTGTGGTTTTTCCTGATCCTTATGATCTTATACAAATATCTGCCAAAGCTGATGCACTCACTTTTTGTCAGAATCTGTGCCGCTATCGGGATCGTATCCGTTTACGGTCTTTATGTTTATTTTACATGGGATTTTGCTGTAAACTGGAGCCTGAATTCCCAGCTCTTCGACTGGAAGATCACTACCGGAAGGATCCAGCAGGCACTGGAATTTCTTTCCACACATTCCATAGAACTGTTCAGCAGCCGTTTTCCTGATGACGGAACACTCTTTGATCTGGGTGCTTTCCGTATCTTTTATGAATGCGGTTATCTGTGGGCAGGCATCTTTTTCCTTGCATTTTTTGCACTGATCCTTCTTGCGTTAAAAAAGGGCTGGGACGTGATCATTGCCGCAGCTGTTTATTTTATCTTCTGCAGCCTCTATGAATTTGATCCGGTCACAAGACCTACCTACAACGTGATCATTTTCCTGCTGCCGCTTTTGATCTATCAAAACCGCCGCCATTTTACAGCCTTTGGTACAAAGACACAACAATAATCTTTAATGACTTTTACCCCTGCTTTTTCCAAAGAGAAGGAAATCCAGAAGTTTTACTTTCTTTATGATCCAGATCATGCAGAATGTCACTGCACTCATGGCGATAAAGCTGGCCGCAACGAAAAGAAATCCTTCCGGTGTGTAAAAGTCATATTGTTTATTTTGAAAATTAAGCATATTTGCAAAATGATAATGGATCACGTAAATTTCCAGCGTTGATCTTCCGATGTTTGCAAATATGCTTTTTATTTTCCCTT
The DNA here is from genome assembly GCA_964634715.1 of uncultured Lachnoclostridium sp. Lineage (GTDB taxonomy): Bacteria > Bacillota > Clostridia > Lachnospirales > Lachnospiraceae > HGM12587. The sequence continues at coordinate 21,839 of CAZWLV010000002.1, forward strand.
CCTTCCACCAGAGTACACCATAAATGATCGCAATACTGCCTAAAACTGATGCCATCATCTGTAAGATCGTATCGGTTTTTGATTCCATGGAATTTAAATTAAAAGCTGCTGCCAGATAAACAAATCCGACTGCCATAAGAGCGACTGCTGTCTGTACAAAACGGCTGTTTTTACAATCCAGCTTATGCTGTTCTTTCGTTCCCCAGCAAAGAATTTGCTTTCCGTAATTTCCCGTTACATAGCCTATCATATAAAACGGCACATAAATGATCGTCAGATATGGACTTAAAAACGAATTGCCTGTCAAAATCTGTGCCATCAGGATCAGACAAAATACTCCGTAAACTGCCCAGAAAGACACTTCATAAAAAAAACGGCTCTTCTTTCCAAGGATTCCTGCTGTAAGCTGGGCAGTCGATACCATGAAAGTAAGGATAAACAGCACTGCCAAAAACCACAGACCAAAATCCAGTTCATACAGGATTCTTCCATACGCCCCTGCAAGGTCTTTTAAATGCATCAGTGTCAGCCATGAAAAAAACGGCACCAGATAGGAAACCGCACGTTTTTTTATGACAGTTCCATAGGAATGCATATCAGAAATTTTTCTTCCCTGACCGCACAAATAGCCGCTGATCATCATAAACAGCGGCATCTGTACGGCTTTGATCATATCATAAACATACGCATCTTCCATGTGGTTATGTACAAACACATGGCCAAGCATCACCAAAACAATGGCAATCCCTTTTATCGCATCAATGGAACTATTTCTCTGCTTCATGAATCCCTGCCTTTTCTACGATCACATCTACGACCGCTTCTGCTGCATGTCCGTCATCAAAATAACCGATCGTTTTTAAATATTCATCACATTTTTGCTCATATTCTGCTTCATCAAAATTCAGAATATAGTGTTCCAGCTCATCATTATTAAAAGCCAGGTCAAACGGAAGTTCATCTAACGTAAAATAATAATCTTTTACTTTTTTGATCTTTTCATAATCTTCCGCATACAAAAATCCCGGTCGTTTCAGCATCAGGTAATCAAATGCACATCCGGAATAATCACTGATGATCATATCGCATGCCACAAGCAGTTCCTGCATATTTTCATAAAGAGTCGCATTACACACATGATCTGAGGTCGTTACTTCTCCTGCAGAAGCCGCACAGTTTGGATGAAGACGCACCAAAAGATACCAGTTTCCGCCAAAACGCTGATGAAGTGCTGCCAGAGTACGTTCATAATCCAGATTATACATATCGGTACTGCGGTCATCTCTGTAAGTTGGTGCATACATGACCAGCTTGGCATCTTCCGGAATTTCAAATCTTTCCAATACTTTTTTACGGATAGGTGCCGGATCACGGAAATACAGGTCATTTTTCGGAATCCCTCTTTCCAGAAGCGGTCCATCATACCAGAACGCTCTGTGATAAAGATCAGAACACCACTGACAGCAGGACAAAAACAGATCGATCCGTTTGGAATCTGCTTTTGCATATTCCTGATATTCCTTGGAAATCGAATGAGCCACATCCAGCTCTACTTTTTTCAGTCCCGGACCGCCATGCCATGTCTGGATATAGTACTGTTCCTTCCGCTTGATCAGGAAATGCTGTTTTCTCGTATTATCCACCCAGAATTTCGCCGTTGCCATATGATAGGCAAATGCAAATGTATTGGGTCTTACCGGCTTGATCCCTTCCGGCAGCGGACTATTTTTATCCTCCAGCATCCAGTACATCTCAAATCCAAGATTTCTGCGGAGCATTTCTTCTGCAATGAATTTCGGATTGTCTCCAAATCCTCCGCCATAAAAATTTCCAAAAACCACTTTTTTCGTTTTTAACGGGAAATGTACAAAAAGATGCCATGCCAGATGCATAAAAATCTCGTGTATACTTTTGTAAATTTTCAGCATCCCCATAAAAAATGCATACAATTTCGGTTTTGATTTTATCCAATCGATCATGCTTTTTCTTCCTCACAATTCAGCCATTTTGTCAGATCAAAATATTGTTCCATGACCGTTTTATCCGTTACCGGATTTTTCTGCAGATAATATCCCACCTGTTCTTCTCCTTCATAAGGCGGTAAAAAACAGGCATATGGAATATCTTCATATTTGTGGGAGGTAAAGATCACTCTGTTTCTGCATGGGATTTCCCCAAACTTTTTAATATCTTCCTTGGTGATCCCGTCTCTTTCACTCATCAGCAAGAACAGATTGTCTTTGTTGATCCGCCGTTTACGTTCTTCCCATTTTTTTGCAGCTTCTTCTTCCTCTGTATAGTGGTTAAACCAGATCTTAATATCTCCGCATTCTGCTACCGGATATCCGGCATCTGTTTTGATAAAATGCAGTTCCTGTGCCAGATAATGATCCAGATCCGATACAAATTTCAAAAACTCATTCTGCTCGATCCAAAGGTTGATCGTCGGTGTCAGAAAAGGCAGCCCATAACGGTGATAAATGATCCCCGCTGCACAGTTGCAGGACAAAATGGTAAAATCTTTATTATTCAGTTCCTTTCGCATCTTCTTTGCATAAAGATGATAGGCGATCGGTTCTCTTACATGTGCAAGAAATTTTTCTCTGTCAAAAGCCATTTTTATGTTTTTCCTTTACAAAATGAACGATCTTTTCATAATCTTCGATATAGTCAATTTCTGACCAGAAATACGGTGCCGCATCAATGGTATGAATGTCAATCTCATAACATCTGGAATACAGGATCGTTTCCCACCATGTCGTATACTGCTCTGTTGCTACCATTTCTTCCATGACACGCTTAAATTCTGCTACATATTCCTTACCGATCTTTGCCGCACCTACATATTCACAGGTACGTTCTTCTACCGGCATTTCTTTTCCGTATTTACGCACCAGTCCTGTCTCATCACAGTGGAAGAAATAATCCCCTTCTAAAATCTTTCTGTAATCTGCCAGCATACTGATCGTTTCTTTACATTCCAGCATCTTATCCAGAATTTCCGGTTCCAGATAAACGTCTGCATTCATAAAAATGTAATCGTCATCTTCTGTGATCGCTTCTTTTGCAAACCATAATGAAGCAATGCTGTTCGTCACACGGTAAAAAGGATTAAAGTAAAACTGTACATTTAATCCGTCTAATGCTTCATAGAACATTTCTTTTTTATATCCCAGAACAATGCTCACATCAATTCCTTTTCTTTGCAGCATTTCCACCGTATAACGAAGGAGCGGCATCCCGTCTCCGATATCCAAAAGACTCTTTGGCTGATTGACTTCTCTGCTGATGCGGCTGCCAACGCCCCCTGCTAAAATAATCGCTTTCATCTACATTCTCCTTTGCTCATTTCATATCAAACTATACTTTTAGGCAAAATTTTTCTCTTACTGGTCTGCTTCTAAAAATGCTTCCAGAAAATAACTCATGGCTTTTTTAGAACCTGTAGAAATTCGTACATAATCCTTCAAAAACGCATTTCCAAATGTTTTGATCAGGATCTTTTTCTCACGAAGAAGATGTTCCACTTCTTTTACCGGTTTATTTGGTTTAATAAAAATAAAATTTCCATGAGAAGGCTTTGTTTCGTAACCGTTTTTCTGAAGTTCTTCTAAAAGCCATGCCTTTCCTTCTGCTTCTGTCTGCATCAGCTCCTCGATCAGTTCCGTATGCTGCATCAGATGTTCTCCGAATTTTAATGCTACTGCATTGACTTCAAAACTTGGCATGGATTTTCTCGCATATCCGATCAGCTCTTCGTTGGCGATCATCATGCCCAATCTGACTGCTGCCAGTGAAAAAAGTTTTGAAAATGTACGGAATACGACTACATTGTCATACTCGTGAATGAACGGTAAAAAGGTATGTTTATAAAAATAGTGATATGCTTCGTCTACAATGACTACCGCTCCCACTTCTCTGGCACGTTCAATGATCTTTCTTGCCTCTTCTTCGGTATAAACTGTCCCGATCGGGTTATTTGGATTTAAAAGCACCACAATATCTGTCGTTTCATCAATGGCAGCTACGATCTTTTCTGCATCAATGGTCATATCCGGTTCGTAAGATACCGGTACATGCTTCAATCCAAGCATCGTACAGTTTACCCAGTACATTTCAAAGGAAGGTGCAACCGTTACGACACTGCTTCCTTTTTCTGCAAAAACTTCCATCACAAATCGGATCGCCATATCAGAACCGTTGGTCACAGCCACATTTTCCGGTTTTACCCCTACATAGTCTGCATACAACTTGCGGAAGTGATCGTGTTCCGGATAAGTTGCCAGAAATTCCGGTGTGATCTCCTGCAATACTTCATCTACAAACCACTGCGGAAGTCCTTCCGGATTTTCATTCATATCATATCTTGCATAATCGTATCTTCCCTGTTCCGGAAATACACGCACACAATTTTTTATATCTTCATTTACATAATACATGGCTGCTCCTTTCTGCGAACCAGCTTTGCCCAGCCGGTTCCTTCCTCAAAACCAATCTTTTTATAAAATCCAGCGGCCTGTTTTGTATAATAAAACAGACATGGTTTCTTTCCTTCTTTTAAAAGATCATCACAAAGCTTTCGAATTGCCAGTGTCCCGACACCTTTTCCACGCCAGTCCGCCCGTGTGATCACACCACTGATCACGGCAAGATTATCAAGCTCTGCATACGTTGCCGCATGATGAATGATCTCTCCATCACGCTTTAAAATATAATTTCTGCCAAAACCTTCTTTTTTTCTTGTCAAAAGCTGTTCTTTTAACTCCTCCGGAACATAATGTCCGCCGACTCCTTCGTCACTGCAGATCAGTTCTGCGATTTTCTCATATTCGTTTTCTTCCGCCTGACGGATCTCGTCTGAAATGGTTCCTTCCGGCAATGACAGCATTTCCGTCACATAACCGATCTCCATTTCATAATGTTCTTTTAACAGCGGATACAATTTTTCTATTACTTCTACCGTGGAGCTTACGATATGGGAATCCAGTTTCCGGATCAGTTCTGCGGTATCTGCCGCATCCATTTTTCCTTCTGCATCAAACAACTGCAGTCCTTCATAGTATTTTAAGGCGGTACAGCAGATCCCGTCGGAATCGTCAAACCACACTGTCAGGTTTGGATTGCTGATCCCAAACTTTTTCAGATCGATATAGCTGTAAAGACAATTTTTCAGATCCTGCTCAAAATATTTTAATAATTTCTCCACATCATTTTTTCCTGCCGTCTTATACATCTTTTCTCCTTACTCTGATCCATGCAATGCCGGATCCTCTTTTCATATATTTTTCCTTCTATGATGGCATCACATGATGTTATCCTCATAAGTTTTTTCAATCACATAGAATTATAGACTATGATCCGTATCATAACCAGAAAAGATTATCTTAATTTTTCAAATACTGCTTCCAAAACAACTCCTTGTTCTTCCACATCAACTTTCAAATGGGAACTTTCAGCATTGACTGACCCGCGCCATCCGGCAAATCGGTACCCTTCTTCCGGTACTGCCGTTACATAGATCGGCTGATCCGTATAATACTTTCCTGTCCAGCTTTTTCCTGAGAGATCCGGCTTTGTTGTATTTAGCAAAATAGAACCTGCTTCCGGATCATTGATCTTTAACGTAACATTTTCCAAAGTTCCTGTCAGACCAAATTCTTCTGCCATATATGGTACGATATAAGAAAATCTATGTTCAAAAAAATCACCGAAGAGATCTAAATTCTGATCATATTTTTCAAAAATACGTTCTACATTTTCCAATGAAAAGTTTACATTTGCCATATCCATAAATGTCTGCACAAATTTCTCACAAAACGTTTCATTTTCTTTTAACGCACGATAAAGCTTCCATTCTTTCATGGACTTTCCGGTAAAACGCATCGTCTGGGTAAAGGAATTCACTTCCGCTTTTTCACTCACCTCATAATGATCCACATTCAGCCATGCCAGACAATCGACATCGTAAAGCATCCATCTCCATCGACAGTCTCCATAAACATTGTTCTCTTCTTCCACTGTTTTCCACAGCACATTATTTTTCGTTTCCGAAACATCCATATTGCATAAGTAAATATTAGCACATAAATAATCGATATAACTTTGTATATCCATCATTTTTTCCAGTTGTTCATAGTTTTCTTTTACAGACAGATCGGTCGTTTCTGCATATTCCAAAAGCTGCAGATATTCTTCATAATCTTCTTCTGTTCCTTCGATACATGAATCATAATCCTTCACGATGATCACATTTTCCGGATCTACTCCATAATGCTCTTCCAGATAATACCGATCATATTTTTCTAAGGCATATACACTGTACCAGTATTCTCCATTTAAGAAAACTTCACATTTTTCCGTTCCCTGAACGGCAAACGAACGGTCATTTACCAGATTAGGGAATAAACCGCTTGCATTCGAACCATTCAGCACAAATGCATGTACCGGATGATCTTCCAATGAGAAACCTTGAAAATGTTCCTCCCCTGAATACTCTTTTCTTGCATAGACACTGAATCTTTTCTGGGCTTTTTCCCGATTGCTGTTTCCCTGTACCCGCATTCCTACATTTTCATTGGTAAGCAACGCTCCCTGCGTAAAAAATTCCATGGTACCCTGTATTTCCCAGGCTCTTCCATGTTTCATGAAATTGGGAAGGATCTCTTCTGTGGAATTTCCCAAAAGATAGGCTTCATCATATTCTTTTCCTGTTACATAAATTCCATTTTCCCCAAACAGATCCTCCGGATCTGCTACCAGAGAAATCACATTCTTATCTTCATAAGCATCCAGTCCCACAAAATATGTATGCGTTACGACCTCACTTACCCTGCCTTCGGAATCCATTGCCATTGCCCGAACCACAACGGCTTTGTCTGCCGGCGTTTCATCCGGCTCATATTGTTTCCAGTCTTTTACGACATTTTTTACAGACCGGAAACGATTTTCTTCTGCACTTTTATTTTCTATCCATAAACTTTCTGTATAAATATTGGAAGTTTCTGTTGGAATACTGCCATCTAATGTATAATAAATGGTTTCATTCTCTGATGCATCGATGGATAAATAAAATGCACTTTCATAAAATCCGGAAGGCTTTGAAAAATCCGGTGCTTTCAGACTCTTTTCCGGTGCCTTCCTTCCATCATCATTACGATATCCTGTCGTCGATTCCATCGAACACCACTGATCAGCACCGTCATAAACTCTCGCATAGACGGTTCCAAATTCCTGTTTGGGAACATAAATATGGTCAACAAGATTTCCTTCCGCATCAGATAAAAAGACCGCTTCACCGTCAGAACTGATCTTAAATGCTACGCTGTTGTCACTCTCTCCTTTTCCATCAGCATAAATAACAGCATAGCTCTTTGGCTCGATCACAACTCCTGTCAGACTTCCTTTCGCCAAATGCTCTTTATCATCTGACAAGTACCAGCCGTCCAGAGAGATCGTTTCATCTGACCTATTGTACAGTTCGATGTAATCACTCCCGTAGTAACCGTCTCTTTTTATATCTGCACTCCAGCAGCGTACTTCATTGATCACCACAGAAACACTTTCGGATCTTATAAAATTTCCCTTCAGCAAGCATAAGATACCTAGCAGTGATAAGCTCACAATTCCTATTTTGATCTTGTTATTCATTTTTTTCTATCAATCCTATCGGCACAGAAACACGATACCACTGATCACTGTAAATTGTTTCATATTTTTCTGTCTGCACCAGTTTTTCCAGAATTTCTATTTTTTCAGGAACCCAGTAAGCTCCATTGATCTTTGTCGTTGCGATCACGATCACCGGAAAATTACCGGCACTCATTTTTTCCTCTAAGACAGTATGAAATTCCTCCATGGACAGATAATCAAGATCTGACCATGCACTGTCAAAAAATGTTTTCATATCCGTTACATTATGTCCGATGTTAAAGGCTCCGATGGTCAAAAGCTCTTTTTCTTCGTATGGAGCCAGCAGTTCGATCAACCGGTTGACATATTCTGCACGAGAAGCCGTTGTATAAACCCCTTCAAAAACTTCTGCATCAATGGTACTGTCCATAGCTTCACCGTCTGCTCCGTCATGATATACGTAATTCAGATTGCAGTTTTGTCCTGCTGCCAGCGTCAGTATCACGGCAAAAACTGCCACGATCCGAAATTCTTTGACCGGAAGTTTCCAGAAAAATGCTGCGATCACTGCTGCAGGCATTGCCATAAATACACGGAAGAAAATACTTCCGGTATCCGTTCCGATCGTAAGTGCCAGTACGGATAATGCCTCGATCAGACAAAGAACTGCAAACCGTCTGTCCTGTAATTTCCCTTTTTTTCCAAAAAGAACGGCACCGCAAAAACCAAAGAATACTCCGCCATAAGCGATAAAATTCTGTACACTTAAAAGTGCCGGCACACTGCTGGTGGATACGTCTAATCTGCTGCCGATCCAGACTGCCAAAACTGCTGCTAAAGCTGTTCCAAAAATTGTCAGATCTTTTTTCCAATATTTTTTTATCAGGATACAAAGAACGATCAAAATACCAAGCACTGCCCCGTATTTTACCCACTGACGTACACCGTCCATACCGCCGCTTAAAATCTTAGAAAACATATCAAAAATATTATGTTTTGATTCCTTATCACCGGAAGACCCTAAAAGCCACAAAAGATCTGCACTGAATTTATCAAATCCTAAAAAGAAAATGGCAAATACGCAGCCAAAAATCCCTCCGCTGGCACCGCCTGCTACCATCATACCGAGATTTTTTCCGGCATTTTTCCAACGGTCTTTTTTCTCTGGATCCTTTTCGTTTTCTCCGGCATTTCCGCCAATCAATGCATAAAACGGAATGGTCAGTGCCAATGCCGCCAAAAGTGCGATATTCGGAAAACGGACAAACACATTGATCCCAAGGATCAAACCTGCTGCATAAAACCAGCGTTTCTTTCCTGTATCAAATCCATAGAGAAGAAATAAAATCCCTAATGCCAAAAACAACATACTCCATGCATTCCAGTTTACACATCGAACCCATGATGCTGAAAAAGCCAGACCGCCAAGGACTGCTGCCGTCAGCGGAAGAACACTTAAATACGGTCTTAAGATCCGATAGAGCAGGATTCCGGTCAATGTCCAGACGATCAGCCCCGTCACATTCATAGCATATAACGTCGGAAACAGATGAAAAACGATACTTCCTAAAAATTCTCCCAACAGATAATACAGGGAATTTCCACCGGTTCCTTTCTGAAAAAAGTAACGGAATTTCGTCAGATAGGAAGAAGTATCCTGCACATCAATCCCAAATCTTAACTGATACACACAGACTCCAAACACGATGAGTGTCAGAACAATGGCTGTCAGCTTTTCTATTTTCTCTAAATTTCTTTTCTTCATGGAGTACTCCTTTACTTTTCTTCCAGATTTTATACTTTTGCACAACATGTGCCTTTAAATTTGGCGTAAATCATAAATCTTACGAAACAGTATGCCCCTTAAAGTAACTGCACCACTTTATTAATGACCTCAATGGCAAGCAAATGCCAGCAAAGGATCGTCAGCGTATGTCTCCCCACAAATGCAAGCGGCTTTGCCAGCACTTTTCCATACATTTCCGTCAGTTCCGCCGCTTTCATACATAACAGGCTTCCCAATGCCCCTGTAAAGAAATACAGGATCATGGAACGTCCATACTGGTCAATAGATACATTGACTGAACCGTTTCCATAAGAAAGTGCGACAAACACGATCAGGATATTGACATAGATCCATTCATTTTTACGAAGCCATGAAAGACCTTCTTCTTTTAAAAATCTTCCAAATTCTATCAGCCCTAAAAAATACAGTGCATTTTCCAGACTCCACGGCAACAGCACCGGAGAAACATACTGAAGTACAATACCGGCTGTCATGAAAATCACTACCAAAATCCTGCGTTTTTTCGCTGTTTTTGCCTTTCTGTCAATCCATGCATAGATGCAAAGACACAAAAACAGACAGGTCAGAAACCACGTTGGTGCATTTAAGATGGTCATCAGTCCCATATTCCACTCACTGGTCGGTTTCATCAGCATATTTCGGGAATAAAAAAGCCCCAGCAGCGATGGTTTTGAAAATCCGTTCCGCACAGTAAATAGGAAAAATAAAGCGATATTACAGACTGCATAAGGAATCAGCAGTCTTTTCGCTTTTCCGAGCACATAGTTTCCATAACTTTCCTCTTTTTTCCGGTAAGTATAACCGGCTGCTACAAAAAATAACGGCATATAAAACATTCCGCCAAAGAACGTAACGATGGGAATGTTTTTCCCGAGGTGATTTAACACAACCAAAAGAATGCCAAAACATTTTGCAATGTCCAGCCACATTTCCCGATCATTTGATCTTATTGATCCACTGTTCCACATAGTTTTCTCCCTTTTTTCCCAAAGGCTCTGCAAATTTTGAAAACAGCACAGACACCGTCAGAGTGACCAGTGTCGTAACTGCAAATGTAAGCAATGCTGATAAATGATACGACAAACTTCCATAACAGAACTGAAAGACTGCACATCCCACTGTTGCGATCACCGGAAAATGTACCAGATAAAGACTGTAGGAAATCGATCCTAGTTTTTCAAACATTTTCCAGGCAAAGAGTTTCTGTAATGGTTCCAGCATCAGAACACTGCCTACCAGCATAACGGCTCCTGCCAGATGAAACGGCACGACCATGACGATCGGCAGGATCCCATAAATCGTTCCTTCCAAATGCGTTCCTGCTGACGGATAGGAGCTAAAATAAAATCCCATCAAAAATACGATCCACCAGAGCCATTTTTGTTTTTTCAGCTTATCTACCATTTCCGGCATCGTGTGCATCAGATCACAAAGTACAAAACCGTAAAAAACACCGGCATAATCTGTCATCAGCAGTCCCACTCCGATGACGGCATAGACTGCATAACGCCATTTTTTTTCTCCGAACAGCCATGCCACAGCATAAACCATCATGGCACCTAAAAACAGATAAGGGATTGTCCATAAGACACCGTTATATTGATTGGTGCCAAGAAAGAAACAGCCAAAAACTGCTTCTGCTACTGCTTCTGATATCTTCGGTTCACAGCGGTTAAATCCTGCCAGCCAGAAAGATCCTGTCAGTTCGGAAACAGATACATTCTGATATACACCTGCCATCATGAGCAGGCAGATCATCACGTTGCAGATCAGGATTGGCGGAAGCAGACGGATATAACGCTTTCCGGCACTGATCAAAAGTCTTTTCTTATCTTTTGTCCTGAAATATCCAAGGCATAACACGTATCCGCTCATGACCAAAAACAGCCTTACTGCAAAATTTCCATTGAACAAAAGATTCAACGGAGATTGTCCGATCAGGATCTCAAGATTCCCCGGCAGATGACAATCTGCTGCTTCCAGACTGTACATTCCATAATAAAATGTAAACACGAAATGGCACAGATATACAATACCTGCACCAATCCCTTTTAAACCATTGATATAATCTAATCTCGTCTGTTTCATTCTGCATTTCCTGCCTGAAGCTTTTTGTAAAGATCAATTCCTGCATCCAGCATAAGAGCGATCAATCCCAGTGCATAGATCCAAAAATAGACACCAATGGTTCCATTATAAAAATAACCGTATGATACATAAGAAATGGTACAAAGTGCCACCGGTACATACCATTTTTTCTGATCCTGAAAAAAGATCAGAATCGCAAATACATTTGCAAACAATCCGCTCCGGTAATTCATAAACGGATAAAAAGCACTGATAAACAGCGTAAAAAATAATCCGGAAGCTGTTAAAAGCTCCGCTGATACCTGCGGTTTCTTTTTTGCAATATAATAAAAGATCATAAGCAAAATACCAAGGGTCAGTAATTTCCCCGTTACACCGTATTCTGCTACAAATCCTGTTTCACTAAAGAGTGTATAAATATTTGGCCAGCAGTTTGTCAGTTTTTCCCCGGAATGATCTGCACAAAGGATCTGAAATCCACAAACTTCTATGAGAAAACACCAGAATAATCCCTTTGTGTACAACTCTTTTCTGACAATGCCGGTAAGAACTTCGAGCAAAAGAAGTGCCCCGATGATCTCCATACCGCCATTTAAGGCACTGTTTCCCGCAATGGCAGGCCAGATCACGGTCACTGCATAAACTCCGACCGTTTTTAACCTGCTCCCTGTCGTTTCCCATACAAATGCTGCCATAAAAAATCCCACTAAAAGATCAATGCAGCAAAGCAGAAAACGTGTCGCATCTGTAATATCTCCGCTTCCTGCAATCCCAAAGATTGCTTTACGGATCATCACCGCAGCACCTGTAATGCACACGATCAGCAAAAGATCCAGAAACGCAGCTTTTCGTTTTCCTATGACAATTTCCCCATGAACAAGGTCTCTTAAAAATTTATCCGGCATGACGCACCTCCGAAATCATTTCCTGTTCCTGATTTTTTGGATCATTGACATATTTGTATACTTCATATCCGGTAAGGAACAATACCGCAAATGTAATGAACGGCATATACTGGATCGGAAGTGTCCAGTCCTGAGCGATAAAGATCGAATATCCCATAAAGGAAGTCAGACTTTGAAGTACCGGAAGGTAAAATTTATCCGGTCTTACAAAAACATACAGGATCAAAAATGCTTCTGCAAAAAACGAATACCGTTCATGCATCTGCGGCAGGAAAAATGGTGCCAAAAGCCCTACAAAACTGCCCAAAAGCAGGATAAACTCTGCCGTGATCTTTAATTTTTTTCTTCCGATATAGTAAAGAACGATCATAAATACCGCCAATGCCAGCCAGACACCTGCTGTATGATATTCTTCAATAAATCCGGTCTCACCGATCAGATAATAAATATTGCTGTATTTTAATGCAAGAGACCAGCTTTCTGCCTCTGTCTGACTCAGATAGATCGTCAGCAGTTCCCCTAACGGTCTTCCTGCGATCCATGCCGGAATGATCCCGATAAAATAGCATACCGGAAGCCATAAAAAATGCTTCAGATCCACTTTTTTGTTCAGCCACAGGATCACAAGCATCGGCAGCAGCCACAACGGCTGTAATTTAAATGCAAACGCAATCCCGAAAAATAACATTCCCAAAGACGGTCGTTCTTTTATGAAAAAATAAGTACTTAACATGACCCAGAACATCGGCAGCATATCACACTGTGCCCACAGGGTACTATTGACCAAAAAGATCGGATTTAACATAAATACCGCATAAGCCAGCACTGATTTTGTACGGCTTTTTGTAATCTCATAAATGATCAGATAAGCTGCGATGGCTGCCATAAAGTCAAATCCGCTCATCATGAGCTTAAATCCTGTCATACAGTTGATCGGCAGGATCGTGATCACCCATAAAAGATATACAAACGGCGGTGCATAATCATACCAGTTTCCGGCAAGTGCCTTAAAACCGCCTGCATAAAGTTCTGCAAACCAGCCTTCCCACCATGTTGTCCAGTCTCCTGAGACGACATGCTTTACCTGAAGTCTGATCAGAATGCTTAAGATCGTTACCCCTATGATGAGTAAATAATCTGAAAGCTCCCACTTTCTTGTTTTCATCAAATGACTCCTTCAATTAATTTTCTAAACCTGTTCTGCGTTTTTAAAGTTCTGTTTTTTCACAGGAAGTTTCCTGTTCTTTCAGCTCTTTTTCTATGATAAATTTCGGACGTTCTTTTGTTTCCAGATAGATCTTGCCGATATATTCTCCGATGATGCCGATGGAAAGGATCTGAAGCCCTCCGATCGCCCAGATGGATACAAACATCGACGACCAGCCGATGCTGGTATGACCTGTAAAATGCCGGATCAGAGAATATACAAGCATTCCAAGACTGACTACAAAGATCAAAACTCCCAGCGTCGTGATCATTCTGATCGGCCGGATACTAAAAGAAGTGATCCCGTCCAGTGCAAATGCCAGCATTTTCTTTAACGGATACTTGGATTCTCCTGCAAAACGTTCTTTTCTTTCATAATAAACCTTGTCAGATTTAAATCCTACCAGCGGCACGATCCCCCGAAGGAACAGATTGACTTCTTTAAACTTCAAAAGTTCCTCCACTGCACGTCTGCTCATCAAACGGTAATCTGCATGGTCATATACGATATCAACGCCCATCGCCTGCATGATCTTATAAAAACTCTGGGCAGTAAATTTCTTAAAAAATGTATCTGTCTTTCTTTCACTTCGTACACCATAGACAACTTCACAGCCTTCATAATATTTCTGCACAAAGCCGTCAATGGCATCAATATCGTCCTGAAGATCCGCATCCATGGAAACGATCATATCTGCATGTTTCACTGCCACAGATAATCCGGCCAAAAGTGCATTCTGATGCCCTTTGTTTCTGGAAAGCTTTACACCTGTATAAATGCTGTTTTCCGCATGGAGTGCCTCGATCATCGGCCATGTCATATCTTTCGAACCATCATCTACAAAAAGTACTTTGCTCTTCTCTGAGATCAGCCCTTTTTCATAAAGCATCTGCATCTTGATCGCTACCTGTCTGGCAGTTTCACGGATCACGGCTTCTTCGTTATAACATGGGATGACAAGATACAAAATATTTTTCTTATCCATGTGCATTACCCTAACAGTTCTTTCAGATAAACATCCAGTGCATCTTCCCACTGTGCAAAATGATATCCGCCTGTCAGTTTAAACATTCTGTTTTCCAATACAGAATATGCCGGACGTTTGGTCGGTGTCGGATATTCTTCGGTTGTCAGATGTTTTACTTTTGTTGCTTTTCCTGCTTTTTCAAAAATCTTTTCCGCAAAATCAGCCCAGCTGCACATTCCTTCACACGTTCCATGGAAAATTCCATAGTTATCTGTCGGTACCAGATTTACGATTGCTTTTGCAAGTTCCAAAGCACTGGTCGGACTTCCAAACTGATCTGCTACTACGCCTACTTCTTCTCTTGTCTCTGCCAGACGAAGCATCGTCTTTACAAAGTTGTTGCCGTCTCCATATAACCATGCAGTACGAACGATAAAGAATTTCTTTGCAAACATTTTGACAAATTCTTCCCCGGCAAGTTTCGTGCGGCCATAAGCACTCTGCGGTGCCGGAACGTCGGATTCAAAATACGGACTCTTTGCATCTCCTGCAAATACGTAATCGGTAGAAACATGGATCAGTTTTGCATCGGTATCTGCTGCTGCAATGGCAAGATTTCTAGGTCCAATGGCATTGATCTTAAATGCAAGATCTTCTTCTGTTTCGCATTTATCTACTGCCGTAAAAGCAGCACAGTTAATGATCGCATATGGTTTTACTTCTCTTACATGAGCAAGTACTGCATCTACATCTGTAATATCCAGATCTTCTACGTCGGTATTGATCAGTTCATATTCTGTACTTCCTTCATACTGTGCTCTGATGGCACGTCCCAACTGTCCGTTGCATCCTGTTACGATGATCTTTTTCATATTATGATTCCTCCTGAAGCTTTTTTTCTAATTCTTCGATTTTCTGCCGCATCTGTGCAAGCTCTTCCTGTCTGTCTTTTTCTTCAATGGCAAGACGCTGTGTCAGATTCCGCACTTTATTTTCCAGTGCTGATGTCTCGATCGTCTGGAAAAATGCCTTTAAGATCAAGATAAAGATAAAAAATAAAAAGATAAAATTGACAGGCAGTTCCATACCGATGGCTCTTGTCAGCATTGCCACCAAAAACGGAAATACGCTGAATACCAGCAAGATCCCGGCAAATACGATCCAAAAAATGGAATATTCGATCTGCAGCTTGGACTGTCTGATCCTTTTCAATATATAATAAGTCATAAAAACTGCTCCGAAGATCAGGAGCCCCTGAAATACCGGTGACATACTAAACATCCTCCATAACGATCTTTTTGACTTTCTGGCGTTTTCTGAAGTTCTGGATCAGCAGGATCGAGATCAGCATACGCATCATATACATCATAGAACGCCCTACTGTCAGATAACTGGTTCCTGCGATCCGTTCATCCATCTCTACCTGAACTTCTGCAATGGTTGCTCCCTGTTTTAAAAGATACGATACGGTATCCGGTTCCGGTCCGTAATTCATATTTAATGCAAATTCTGCGATCATTTTCTGATTAAACATCCGCATACCGGAAGTCGGATCATTTACTTTCCGGCCGGTTGTCAGTTTCATCGCCATAGAGATCAGATTACTGCCTAACATACGCATTGAAGCCGGCTTTTTCTTTGTTACAAAGCGGGAACCGATCACAATGTCATATCCCTCCTGCATCTTCTCCAGCATCGGTCCGATATATTCCGGACGATGCTGTCCGTCTGCATCAAACTGGATCGCATAATCATATCCTTTCTGATATGCATACTTCAGCCCCGTCTGAAAAGCACCCGCAAGACCAAGATTGACCGGAAGATCGATCAGCTCATATCCTTTTATACGACAGATTTCCGGTGTTGCATCAGAGGAACCGTCATTGATGATAACATAATCATACTGTGGATAATTATTTTTTAAATTTTCAATTACTCTTACAATATTCTCCTGCTCATTATACGCAGGAATGATCACTAAACATTTCATAAACTTGATTGTACCATATCTTTCTCTTGTTTGCCAACCTTGTTCACCGACATACAGTAACTTGTTACTTATGCTATAAATTGTCCAAGCACCCGCAGAGTTCTGCGAAGATCCACCAGCCACGCCAGCTTCACCCCATTCTCTTTCAGTGCACGATGGCCTTCTTTCATTCCTTCCAGATAAGCACCAAGACTTCCTGTACTGGTTCCGCCATGTGCCATTTTGATCAGCACTTCCGGAAGATAAGAAAGCTTTACTTCACCGTCTTTTAAAATGCGGATCATATATTCATAATCTGCCGAAATCCGGTAATCCGTCTTATACAGACCATACTTTTCGTAAACTTCCTTTTTCAGATATAACGTCGGATGCCCCGGCATCCAGCCTTTACGGATATCACCCTGTCCCTGTCTCCATCTGCGGACAACCTTTTCCCCGTCCATATAATCGAGATCTCCGTGAACACCATCTGTTCCTTCTTTTTCCATGACCGCTACCATTTTAGAGATGACATCATTTCCTGCAAACTGATCAAAACAGGTTCCGATATAGTCCCCTGTCGCCATCTTCAGCCCTTTGTTAATGGCATCATAGATCCCCTGATCTTTTTCTGAGATCCAGCGTAACCGGTCTCCAAAATATTGTTCTGCTTCTTTGATCACTTCCATCGTATGATCCGTAGAAGCACCGTCTACAATGATATATTCGATGTTTTCGTAGTCCTGCTTTTTGATCTGTTCAATGGTCTTTCGCAGTGCATCACCGTCATTATAGGTTGTTGTAATGATGGATACTTTCTTCATAAAGTTTTAAATATTCTCCAAATCTATCGTATTTATTGTAAGCAAGTGCACGTTTTCGGCATGCCTCCCGCATCATTTCCACATTTTCACAAAGCTCCGTTACCGCTTTGCACAATCCTTCCAAATCCTTTTTCGGCACGATCCTGCCGCAGGTATCGTCAATCGCTTCTACACTTCCTCCGGTTGCAAACGTAACGACCGGAGTTCCGCAGGCAAGTGCTTCCAGATTCGTTGTAGGAAAATTATCTTCCAGTGTCGGATTTACATAAACACTGGCCTTTCCGTAAAGCTCTGCCAGTTCCCGGACATCTTTTGTATGAAGGATCCCTTTCATTCCCTCCGGCAGTTCCTTTAACTGCTGTTTAGAAACACCCACTGCCATGATCTCATATTTTTCCGGATCCAGCCTTTTGGAAAGCTCTTTCAAGTAATCCAGCCCTTTTCTGCGATCCCAGACATTGGCAACGCCTAAGATCAAATGTTTCTTTTCATAGTGTTTCTGTACCGGCACAAATTTTTCCAGATCAATGCCGTTTGGAATGACCTTCACAGGATATTCTTTCAGGTAAGAATCTTTGACCAGTCCTGCCAGCCACTTTGACGGTGTCACAAGAGTCAGTCCCTTTACTCCCTGAAATGCCTTCTTTTTCCGCTCATAATTTTCTCTGCTTCCATCTTTAAACAATGCATACGGATAGGAATTGCGGTACTGCGGACAATGTTCGCATCCGGTTTTCCACTTCTCACAATGTACAAAATCAAAATAAGCACAGTGACCGGTAAATGCCCAGCAGTCATGCAGTGTCCAGATGATCGGTTTTCCACACTGCTTTAAATAATCAAACAATATCTCCACATTTAAGTAAAAACCATGAACATTGTGAAGATGGATCAGATCCGGATCGTAAGATTTTAAACATTCAATTAGTTTTTTTGTCTGTTTTTTGGAAGCAAATCCATGGGTTCCCGTAAAAAAGGTAGAAAGCACATGGATTCCCATATCCGGTGCAGTTCCGAAACGTTCCGTTTCTGCATCTGCCGGTGCAGTTCGTCTTCCATAAAAAATCTTTCCTTCATGCCCTGCTTTTTCCAGTGCATGATAAATATCAACGGTAATACGGCCAACAGAACCGTTGCCGCATACCGTATTGATCTGTGCTATTTTCATATCAGCTCACAATCCCAGACAGCGACTCCGCTTTCCTGGAATACGCTGTGAATTCTTTCTTTCAGATCTTCCTTTGTACAGCCTTTTTTCAAAATGACCTGTAAAAATCCGCCGCCGCCGGCACCACAGATCATTTTTGCATCCAGCATATCTTCTACACTTAAAAAGATCTGTTCGATGCATGTATTGGTACAGCCTCCATCAAGACGTTTGGAAAGCTCCCAATGTTCATTCAAAAGCCTTGCAAAGGCATCAATATTTCCTTTTTCCAGTTCAAATTTCATCAAGATCGCACTCTTCTGGATTTCATAAAGTACTTCTAAAGAATTTTTCTTTGAACCGATGTAACCTCCCACGATCTCACGGAGAAGATTTCTCGCAAGACGTCTCTGACCGGTATAGATCAGGGCAAAACGCTCCTGCAGCTCTTTTTTTGCTTCTTCCGGAATCTCGATATGGTCTACCTGAATATTCTGCTTGATCCCCGGTGTTGTATGCACCAGTTTCACTCCCGGTGTCAGACCACCGACCTGATCCTGCCAGCCGCCGCCGGTACTCATGATCTGTTCCATACAAAGGACTCTGGAATACAGCTCATTTTCACTGATCTCTTTTCCGATAAACTCAAAGATCCCTTTTACACAGGCCGCCGCAAGCATTGAACTTGTACCAAGACCGGAACCTTTCGGAATACCACGTACCGCAGTTGACAGATACAGACCTCCGCCGACTTTATCCAAAAGATTCTGCAGCGTATATTCCCCCTCTCTTGGAATGATCCCGCAGGCGATCAGTGCCGCTTTATGAAGTGCAAACGTATCAAATGGATCATGACAGTTCTGCAATTCCCGCATATCCGTAAAATCTGCTTCTGCTCCAAGATCCGTACTTGCAAGTACAACGACCGGTCTGCTGATCCGCTTTACTTCTACTACGATCGGCAGTGTTCCATTTAAACTGATGGCCGCATTTAATACCGTACCGCCATGTTCATTACAGTAAGGCGGTGTATCTGACCAGCCGCCGCCAAAATTCACACGAACCGGAAGCTCTACGATCACTTCATCTTTTTTAATATGATAACTTTCTTCACAGTCGATATCAGAGATCACTGCATCATATAATTCCTTACAGATATACTGAAAACAATGATTTTCCAGATCTTCACTGACATTTCCTTCCGTCATTTTAGACAGATAATAGTAAATACGCATTCTCATGCCGAATTCTGCATCTTTCGCAAGATCCAGCAAAGTCTGCACATATTTTTCACTGATTTCTTTTCCGCCGAAGGCTCTGGCTGCCTCTTCTACTTCTTTCCGCTCTTCGATCGCTTTCAAAAAACGGGATATACGGATCTTTTTCTCCAGATTTTCCTGCCATGCCAGCATCTGGGCAGTATCTGCCTCATTAAAACTTTCAAAAAGGCTCTTACGTTCTCGTTCTTTGTAAGCTGCTGACACTTTTTCCCTGCCTGACAATACGTCAGTCAGACGCAGTGCTTCCGTCACGGCTTCTTCGATGGTATCACAAACCGGATAAAGCTTTGCAAACCAAAGATATGGTTCTTCTTCTCCCCACAATTCTTCTTTGGAAAGTCCAAGAAGTTTTGGTACTTCTTTTAAAGTTGTACCCAAAAACGGAGCATTTTCTTCTAAAGTTCCTTTCGGATTATCAAACGTTCCATAAACACGTACCACAAATCTGCCGTCACGAAGTTTCAGACCATGAAGCGTCACACCGGCCGGTACATTTTTATCTTTCAAAGTCACACCGGAGATCACACATTTTTCTGCAATATGTGTTTCTCCATACAGATAACTGTCTTCAATATAAGACTGTGGGCTTACCTTTGCACCTTCCTGAATATAACTGTTGCTGTAAGCACAGTTTCCGCCATTTCCTTCTACTCCAAATACCTGACTTTTCCAGTTTAAGAATTCATAATCCTCCACACCTTCGGTTACGAGCTGCAGAAGTTCTTTTGTCGTTCCAAAATGAATAAACTGTGCCGGTGACAGACAAAGCAGTTTCAGACTGAACGGACTTAACGCTTCCCATAAAAGTCTGCGGCATTCTTCCAGCTCTTTACAAAAACTGCCTTCCGGTTTTTCTTTCAAATACTGCTCCAAAGTTGCTTCAGAAGCCAACGGATATAAAAAGTCACCGTAAAAACTGATCCTTGCTTTTTCATTGACAAATCTGTGGAATTTTTCATCATCGATCTGTCCGTCTGTACTTACCAGACTCATCAATGCATTTAACAGGTTATGATCCAGCATAATGGCACCGGTATCAATATCCACATTGCCATGAGCATTGACTGCTCCTACCTTTGTCAGTGTCTCTACTGACATTTTGTGCAGAAACTGTCTGACATAACCGCTCTCATCGCCTAAAAATACACCATGATTCTTACCGGTCTCCACATGTTCCTTAATGGAGATCGCCGCCGCTCCGTTAAACTGAAAATCGATCTGCAGCGGATTAAATAACAATAATACATCACCGGATAAGATCAGCATTCCCTCTTTAAATCTTGACGGCATTCCTGACATTCCGATGATAAATTCATCAAACAACGTCGATCTTCTTCCATCCGGAAGTTCTCTCGGCACCGGTGAAAACAGCTTTCCGCAGGCAGAATACTGCGGCACTCTCTTAGAATCTCCTCCGGAATGAATGACTAAGATCCTCTTATCTTTAAAACAGTCCGCTGTACCGCTCTGCTCTCTGATATATTTCATCACGTTAAACGTCGCACCGCCGGAACCGACTCTTTTTCCTTCCGGATCCGGAAGGACTGCATACGTCGTCTGCTGCGGCAGCAATCCCTGTTTTAACCGAAATTCGATCTGTTCTTCAAAAGCACTTGCCTGATCTTCGTTAGAAGCCGTCAGTATCACATAATCCCAATGGATAAAATATCTCTTTTTTAATGATTTCTCATAATCCGTCCACGCATCTTCGTAGCTCTGACTTAAGAATAAATTTTTCATTTTTTCAGGTTTCATAGGTTTCTCTCCTGTGTTATACTGTCCATGTAGCAGCCATGAAACTTCATGCAGAATCTTTTTCTGATAAAACATTCCATTTTAGGAACTGTCTTTTAGCATCATATAACAAGTTTCTGTACTGCTGCGATATTTATAAATAGAAAGTGATGTAAGATTCGGTGATCCGCTGCTTTTTACTATTTTCAAGTAACTTTGATATCTCTGCAAAATATATTTTGCAAACAGGTATCTCATTAAAAAGTACGCAATACACTGAATGATTACGAGGACATACTTATGGTAATAATACAACCTTCCGGCGGTTTGTGCAATAGAATGC
>CAZWLV010000003.1:0-27785 GCA_964634715.1 uncultured Lachnoclostridium sp.
CTTTTTCTAAGTAAAAAATGAGTCAAAAGCGATTTGCTTTTGGCTCATTTTTTTGATGTGCCTTGTGGCGCACGTCGCTAATGGATGAACTTCTGCTCTTCCTAAGAGAAAACCAAAACATCTTAATCAAAGAAATAAGGAGCGGTAAGTTTAAACCGAACCCAGTTCGAAGGGGAGAAATACCCAAAGAAACAAAAGGTGAGTTCCGGAAACTAGGAGTTCCAACTGTTTTAAAAAGAGATGCCAGTAATCGATTTGATGAGCTTTATCCTCTTTGGTAGCCAGTGAGATTTAAAACTAAGTGTTACCAGGTTTGTTACCGACCAATATTTATATAAAATAAAATGATTTTGTTTCAAAGTATAATACTTTCTTTTATAATAAACATTTAAGCGAAGGATACTTAAAAAATATATAAAAGCAACAGCGTAATGTTGTTGCTATGTACTATAAATATCAAGCAAAAATAAGGAGCATTATTGAAAAAAGTTCTTTTTGGATGGCGCATTTGTTTGATTTGTATATAAATATTTTTATATGAGTTCCTTAATATTTTATTTTTTTAGAGGTAGTGAATATGGGAGAAGAAATACTTCAATTTTATCAAACAAAACTCAGAAAAGAGTATAAAATCGCTTTTATTTCAACATTTTTCATAACGATGTTGATTCATCTTTACAAATTTACCAATACATTGCTAAATCATGATTCTATCTATAATTATTATTCTAACCAAAATGTACTTGGTTCTGGTCGTTGGGCACTTTCATTGGCTTGTGGAATTAGTTCCTATTGGGATTTGCCGTGGATTAATGGTTTGCTGTCATGTGTGTTTATAGCGTTGACTGTTGTAGTAATTGTAGCTCTATTTAATTTGAAAAATCCTATTTTGATTGGATTAATTGGTGCCTTAATTGCTGCCGCACCTGCTACTACGGAAACCTTTTTCTTTTTGTATACAGCGGATGGTTATATGATTTCTATGTTTTTAGCAGCATTAGCAGTTTATTTTTCACGTATTGAAGAAAAAGGAAAAATTAAATTATTTTTAAGTGCTACATGCATATGTATTTCTTGTGGTATTTATCAAGCATATGTTTCTTTTGCACTGCTGTTGGCAATATGCTATTTTATCGATACTTTGCTTCAAGATCATTATGACAAACACGAATATTTTAAATGGATTTTACGTCAGATAATTATTTATATCGTTTCTTTAGGGACATATTATGTTATTTGGAAATTATGTATGCATTTAAGTGGTGTAGTAGCCAATGATTATCAAGGTATTTCAGAAGTTGGAAAAATTAGTATAGGATTGCTTATTAATGGATTACTTAGGTCAATTAAAAGTATACTTTTTTATTTTTTACAGTGGAATGTGTTAAAACATGGTTTTACATTATATAGTGTGCTTAATATTTTATTTTTATTTTTTATGATATTAGGATTGGTGTTTTCATGTTTTAGAAGTGGTGTGTTTAGAAAAAAATGGGCGGTTTTATTGCTTATTCTTTGTTTGTTGGCAATTATTCCATTTGCTTATATATGGTATTTTGTATCAAGTTCTGTTGGATATCGTCCTATGATGTTGCAAAGTTTGACACTGTTATTTGTTCTTACGGCTGTATTGTATGAAAGATGGGCAAAAAGCATGATTAAAAATGTGATATGTCTATTCTTAATTCTAATTGTATTTAATAATGCTCTTATGGCAAATATTAGTTATTTTTATATGAATATGTGTTATGAGCGTACATATGCTGAAGGAGTTGAAATGATAACCAAAATTCATAACCTTCAAGATAAATATGAATTTAATAAAATTGCTGTTGTTGGTGATCGAATTTATGAGGTTCAATATGAAGGCATAGATTTACAAACTGGAAAGATGCAAAATACTGGAAAAATCCATATATTGAGTGGCATGTTGGAAAAAACATTATTTTTTGATTCTGACCATACAACAAAATATTTACAAGCAACATTTGGATTAGATTTAGATGTTTTGAATTATAAACAAAGAAGTGAATTGTTTGATACAAAAGAAGTGCAAGATATGGATTGTTGGCCATCAGGAAATTCTATTAAAGTAATTGATGATACATTGGTGATAAAACTTTCTGATGAAAAAGAGTAAAAAGGAGAATAAAAAATGCTTTCGGTAATTATTCCGGCATATAATGAAGAAGTTATGATTAAAAAGACTGCATCTGTAATCAGTCAAATTTTAATAGATGCCGATATTCAATATGAATTGCTTTTTGTTGATGATGGTTCGAAAGATAAAACTTGGGATAATATAACAGAGACTTCTATAATTAATTCCGCTGTTCGAGGCATTCATTTTTCGCGAAATTTTGGAAAAGAAGCTGCAATCATGGCTGGATTGACAGAGTCATATGGCGAGTGTTGCGTAGTTATTGATTGTGACTTACAGCATCCTCCAGAAAAAATTATTGAAATGTATCGTCTTTGGGAACAGGGGTATGAAATTGTTGAAGGGCAAAAATCAAGTCGTGGTACAGAAGGAAAACTACATACTTTTGCGGCAAAAACTTTTTATTCTGCGATTAGTACAGCCGTCGGATTTAATATGGCAAACGCTTCAGATTTTAAGTTGTTGGATCGAAAAGCAGTAAATGTTCTGATCAATATGAAAGAAAAAAATGCATTTTTTCGTGCACTTTCTTCTTGGATTGGTTTTAAGACAACATATATTAAATTTGATGTAAAAGATCGAGAGGCAGGAGAATCAAAATGGTCTACATTTGCATTGACAAAGTATGCACTTAATAATATTTCTTCATTTTCTACGGCACCGATGCAAATTGTTACAGTGCTAGGGACAGTTATGATGGCGATTTCAATTATTTTAAGTTCTGTTGCACTTGTTCAAAAAATATGTGGAAAAGCGTTAGAAGGTTTTACTACAGTTATTTTGATTCAGCTGTTTTCTAGTAGTATTGTGATGATTAGTTTGGGGATTATTGGTTATTATATTGCTAAAATGTACGAAGAAATCAAAGGGCGACCACGATATATCATTGCAGGCAGTATTGGCGGGAATAAAAAATATGAAAATATTATTGAATAAATTTTTTGATCGAACATTTTGGAAGTTTATTTTAGTTGGTTTGATAAATACGTTATTTGGAACAGGTATTATGTTTTTATTTTATAACATGTTTCATTTGGGTTATTGGATTTCTTCAATGGCTAATTATTTTTTTGGAAGTATCCTTAGTTACTTATTGAATCGAATGTTTACATTCCGAAGTGAAGAAAAGACAACAAAAACAGTTCCTAGATTTGTTATTAATATCAGTGTATGTTATTTGCTTGCGTATGGCATAGCGAAACCATTAGTGACTCACGTTTTAATAAATTTATCAAAGAGTATGAAAGAAAATATAGCAATGCTAGTAGGAATGTGTTTATTTGTTATGCTCAATTATATTGGTCAACGTTTTTTTGTATTTAAAGAACAAGTATGAATATAATTATTTAATCATTCAAAGAAATAAAAAATAAACGGCAATTTGATGAAAATAGTTGAGTTTCAAGATGTTATAATGAGCACAAGCGAGTCAGAGGGAGATTGCTCACTCTGGACGAACGGTGAATGGTGCTCATGATAGATTTCGAAGAAATCGTCAAGCATAAAATGCAAATAGTGATATAATGAATATACGACACGAGGGGGAGAAACAGGTGGCTATTAACGCTAAAAAAAGTACGACCAGTGCGAAAGAGAATATTTTTTCAAAGCATCTGAAACAATATTTAAAAGAACATGGAATTACGGTTGCGGAATTAGCAGCAGAGATAGGAATGGACAGAGTTACGGTCTATCGTTACATAAAAGGAGACAGAATTCCTAGTGAAACTAAAATCGTAGAACTTATGCTGGATGCTTTGCGTATGCGAAGTGCAGAAAGAATAGAAATCCTGGAAAAATATGAACGGGTACAGATGGGAGATCAGATCATCGATAGTTACAAATATGTAGAAAAATTGATGAATGATTTAAATAAGATATCTCAAAATTCGAATGAGAAGGAACAGACTTGGCAAAAGTTTGTAAAAATGCCGTTGGAAGATGAAATTATCAGTCTTACATCAGCAAAAGATATTGAAATGTGTGCGGCGGCATTTTTTGAAAATATCGTAAAGACCGGTCAAGAAAACAGAAACGTATCTATTTTAATGCAGCCTACGTATGAAACTTTGCAGAAATTAATGGTTTCCTCTTTTAGTGATAAAAATGTAAAAGTGGAGCAGATTATTTGTTTAGAGCAAAGTTCACAGGATAATTATCGAAATTTAGAAGTATTCCGTCAATTACTTCCGACATGCTTTTCAAATATGGATTATCAGGTGCGTTATTATTATAGCCTTTTGACAGAGCATATTAACGAGATGAGCTGGATGCCGAACATGATTTTGACAGATGTGGGTGTTCTTCAATTTGATTATCGTATGGAAAAAGGTATATTTGTCAGAAATAAAACGTATTTAGAAAATATGAAAAGTCAATATAGAAATTTTCAGAAACATTCTTCCGCTTTTTTGAAAAAATCAGAAGGTCTTGATTGTGCTCAGCAATTATATGAAGCAATGTTAGAAGACTTTAAGGCTTCTATTACAGAAGGTGAACAAACGGTGAATACGTTGTTTGTACAACCTTGTCTTGGAATGTGTGTTTCATCAGATATTTATGACAAATATTTGTATCCATCTCCAATTAAAGAAGAATTTACGAAGGGAATGGCAGCTACAAGAGGAGATTGGAATGGCTTAGAACATTTGCATTATGGAGGAAATCTTCCTTTAAAAACAATTGCTTATTTTCAGGTTGAAGGTTTGCGGGATTTTATGGAAACCGGCAGGATCAGAGAATTTCCGACAGCATTTTATGAACCGATTTCTATAGAAGACAGAAAATTATGTATTCAAAGAATGTTTATGCTGTTAAAAGAAGGTTCTATGAAATATCATGTGATATCAGATTCCATAAAAATGCCGATGAATATATGTTTTTATCTAAAAGGTGAACGAACATTTATCAATATGGTAGCAGAGGATACATTTGTTCAAATACAGATTACAGAAAGAGGAATCGGACAGGTATTTTTTCAATATATTGAATATTTACGAAGAAAAAATTGGCTTTATGATGAAGAAACATCAATGGAGTTATTGAATGATTTTCTTGAAAAAAATGAAATAGATTGATCGTCGAATTGAAACAAATATTCCACCTTTTTTTCCATATATGTTATAATAGGAAAGATTTCAAAAAATCAAACAAACTTTCAAGGTGGTAACGTGATCATGAATTTAGAAAAGATTTTCAAAGACACAGATTTTGTTCATTCCAGTGGGACAAAAGAAGAGCTGCAGGTAGCAGAATATTTAAAAGAACAGTGCGAAGCACTGGGGATTCCGGCAGTGATCGAAGATTTTCCGGTAGATATGGGAGAAATTGAAGAAGTACATCTCTATGCAGATGGAAAAGAAGTTGTGTGCAAAGCACTTCAGTGCTGTGGAAGCGGAAGTGTAGAAGGAGAACTTTATTATATGCCGGGTACAGATCCGGTTTCGATTGCAGGAGCAAAAGATAAGATCGTTTTAATGGACGCTCAGGGAGTGACCTATTTTACGTATCAGGATCTGATGAAAGCGGGGGCAAAGGGAATTATTTTCCAGTGTGGTGATCTTCATCTTCCAAATAGAGATATCGATCAGAGAGATCTTCGAAAAGCAGTTGTAGGGGAAGGAAAAAAAGTTCTGTGTGCGATGATCCATGCAGAAGATGCAGTGGCACTGGTGAAAAATAAAGTGCAGAGCATTCGTTTAGAAATTCAGCAGAAAGAATATGAAGGAAAATCCCATAATGTGATTGCAGAAATTCCGGGAAAAAGAGAAGAAATGATCGTTTTGACGGCTCATTATGATACAACATCGCTTTCCCATGGTGCTTATGACAATATGAGTGGCTGTGCAGGTCTGCTTGGAATTATGGAACAGATGAAAGACGGAGAAAACAATTATGGACTTCGCTTTGTGTTCTGTGGAAGTGAAGAACGTGGTCTGTTAGGTTCGAAATCTTATGTACGGGATCATGCAGATGAATTAGAGAAAATGGTTTTGAATATCAATCTTGATATGATCGGAACTTATATGGGAAAATTTATATCATGTGTTTCCGCAGAAGAAAAATTGGCAGGATATATTTCCTATATGGGTGCGGAAAAAGGTTTTCCGGTAAGTGCAAAAACCGGCGTTTATTCCAGTGATTCTACACCGTTTGCAGATCAGGGAGTTCCGGCGGTATCGTTTGCAAGAATCGCCAGTGACCGTGTGGCACCGATCCATTGCCGATACGATCTGATGGATGTGATGTCGATGGAACAGCTCCAGAAAGATATCGATTTTGTGGCAGAATTTACGGATCGTTTTGCTAATGCAGCCGTATGTCCAGTAGCAAGAGAAATTCCGGAAAATATTAAAAAGGAACTTGACGAATATCTTTACAGAAAAAGAAAAGAAGCATAAAGGGAATTTTGAGACTCTCATGGTAGAAGTAAAATTTTACCGTGAGAGTTTTTTTAAGCGAAAAATTGCATGATTGCATGGAGATTTGGCGAATACTGTGGTAACTTGAGAAGTTCAAGGGAGGTGTTTCTTATAGTTAAAGCGACGAGAAAATACAAGAAAAAAGTTCAGAACCGTGATTTTTAAAATGTGAAAAATTTGTGTTTTGGTTGACATTATTTTTTTGTGGTCGTATACTAAGCAATACAAAATGTTAGAAACCAAACAATTAGAATTCGAACATTTGAAAAGGGGGAGTTTATGAAGCTCATATATAACAGAAGAGAAAGCTGGGAGAAAGAGCACGGCGGAGCACCGGTAAAATGTGTTCTTGATGTCAGCAAAAATCTTCGGTATTTTTTTAATGCGGCAATGTCGATCAATGGGTTGACAGGGATACAGACAAGACTGATCGGATACATTTATAAAGAAGAGAAAAATGAAAGAGATGTTTTTCAAAGGGATATTGAAGATGTCCTGCGGATCAAACGGTCTTCTGTAACCAGTCTGCTTCAGACAATGGAAAAAAAGGGGTTGTTGATCCGGGAAAATGTCGAAGGCGATGCAAGGATCAAAAAGCTGGTGTTGACTGAAGATGCAAGAAAGCTGCATGACTGCACTCAGAATACTTTGCAGGAGATGGAGTCGGAGATCAGAGCTTTGTTTACGGATGAAGAGTTTTGTGACTTTTTGAATTATATGGGCAGGATCGACCGAAAGGCGATTGAATTATACAAGAGCAAGGAGGAAAAAAATGATTAAAAAATTAGCAGCTTACATAGGAGAGTTTAAAAAAGAAACCATCTTGTCTCCTATCTGTATTGCAGTTGAAGTCATCATGGAAGTTATTTTACCGATGCTGATGGCTTTGGTCATTGACAATGGTGTAAATGCCGGAAATATGAATTACGTGGTAAAGATGGGACTTCTGATGCTGGTGGTTGCCATGGCATCTTTAGCAGGAGGTGCATTATGCGGAAAATATGCCGCCATTGCATCGAATGGATTTGCGAGAAATTTAAGAAAGGCAATGTTTGGAAAAATCCAGAATTTTTCATTTGCCAATATTGATAAATTCTCAACAGCAGGTTTGGTAACCCGTATGACAACGGATGTTACGAATGTACAGCAGGCATTTCAGATGATGATCCGTATCTGTGTACGTGCTCCGTTTATGCTGATCTTTTCTCTGATCATGACATTAAAACTGGCACCGCAGATCTCATGGATCTTTTTGGTAGCACTGGTATTTTTAGGAGTGGTACTGGGCTTGATCGTTAGTCAGGCATTTCCAAAATTCCGTAAAATGTTCACACAGTATGACAGCCTGAATGCAAGTGTACAGGAAAATCTTTCCGGAATCCGTGTAGTAAAAGCATACGTCAGAGAACAGCATGAAACAGAAAAATTTTTAAAAGAATCCGGAAAATTAAAAGATTTATCTCTTTCCGCAGAGAAGATCATCATGTTTAACAGCCCGGTCATGCAGCTGACGATGTACAGTTGTATTTTATTGATCTCATGGCTTGGAGCAAAAAGCATTGTCGGCGGAAGTATGACGACAGGTACACTGATGAGTCTTTTTACCTATACTTCACAGATCCTGATGAGCTTAATGATGATCTCCATGATCTTTGTTATGCTGACAATGGCAAAAACTTCTGCAGACCGTATTCTGGAAGTGTTAGATGAAGAAAGTACGATCCAGAATCCGTCACCGGAAAAAATGGTAAGAGAAGTTGCCGATGGTTCTATTGATTTTGAAAATGTATCTTTCCGTTACAGCGGTGAGGCAGATAAAAATGTATTAGAAAATATGGATCTCCATATCCGATCCGGTGAAACCATTGGTATCATCGGAGGTACCGGAAGTTCAAAATCCACTTTGGTACAGCTCATTCCGAGATTGTATGACGTTTCAGAAGGTGCTGTGAAAGTAGGCGGTGTCGATGTCCGTGACTATGATATGGAAGTACTTCGTGATGAAGTTTCTATGGTACTTCAGAAAAATGTATTATTCTCAGGAACGATTTTAGACAATCTTCGCTGGGGAAATGAAAATGCAACACTGGAAGAAGCAAAACATGCCTGTGAACTGGCTCAGGCAGCAGAATTCGTAGAAAGTTTTCCAAATGGCTACGAAACAAAGATCGAACGTGGAGGTACGAACGTATCCGGCGGTCAGAAACAGCGTCTTTGTATTGCCAGAGCATTGCTGAAAAAACCAAAGATCCTGATCTTAGATGATTCTACAAGTGCAGTTGATACAGCGACAGATGCAAAGATCAGAAAAGCGTTCAGAGAAGAAATTCCGAATACAACGAAGATCATCATTGCACAGCGTATTTCTTCTGTGGAAGATGCAGACCATATCCTTGTATTAAATCAGGGAACAGTCAATGGATTCGGTACTCATGAAGAATTGATAAAGAATAATGAGATTTATAGAGAAATCTATGAATTACAGAAGAAAGGAGCTGAAGAATAATGCCGCCAATGGGACAGAAAAGAGGTATGCAGGGAGGAGCAAAGAGCAAAAATCCGATGCAGACGTTAAAAAGACTCCTTGGATATATTATGAAACGTTACAAATTCCGGTTTGTGATCGTGTTGATCTGTATTGCAGTCAGCTCACTGGTTCAGGTTATCGGAACTATGTTTATGAAACAGCTGATCGATGATTATATTTTACCGATGCTTGACGGAAGGATGCAGAGTTTCCGACCACTGATCGATGCATTGACAACGATGGCATGTATTTATGTTGCAGGTATCATCTGCACGTATACGTATAATCTGATCATGATGTATATTGCACAGGGTGTATTAAAAGGGATCCGTGATGATATGTTTGCACATATGGAAACATTGCCGATCAAATATTTTGATACCCATCAGCATGGCGATATCATGAGCCATTATACGAATGATACAGATACACTCCGCCAGATGGTAAGCCAGAGTATCCCGAACCTGTTTTCTTCAGGAATTACACTGATCAGTACATTTATTTCCATGCTGATCTTAAGTGTTCCTCTGACACTGGTGCTGTTGATCGGTATTTTTGTAATGCTGAAAGTTTCCGGAAAGATCGGCGGAAAATCAGCAAAATATTTCGTAGACCAGCAGAATGCCCTTGGTAAGACCAACGGTTATATCGAAGAAATGATGGACGGACAGAAAGTCATCAAAGTGTTCTGTCACGAAGAACAGGCGAAAGAAGAGTTTAATGAACTCAATAACGAACTGTTTGAAAAAGCGAAAAGTGCTAATATTTTTGCCAATATCTTAATGCCGATCAATGCCAATATCGGAAATATTAATTACGTAGTGATCCTGATCGCAGGTTCCGTGCTCGCGATCAATGGTTTTGGCGGTCTGACACTTGGTGCACTGGCTTCCTTTTTACAGCTTGCAAAGAGCTTTAACCAGCCGATCTCACAGATCGCACAGCAGTTTAACTCTGTTGTAATGGCTCTTGCAGGTGCAGAACGTATCTTTGAGCTTCTGGATGAACCGTCAGAAGAAGATAATGGTTATGTAGAACTTGTCAGATGCAGGGTTCACGAAGACGGAACGATCGAAGAATGCCCGGAAAGAACAGGTACATGGGCATGGAAACATCCGCATCATGATGGAACGCTTACGTATACACAGATGAAAGGCGATGTAACCTTAAATGAAGTAGACTTTGGATATACAGATGAAAAGATCGTGCTTCATGATGTTTCTGTATATGCGAAACCGGGACAGAAGGTTGCATTCGTAGGATCGACGGGAGCCGGAAAAACAACGATCACAAACCTGCTGAACCGTTTTTATGATATTCAGGACGGTAAGATCAGGATTGACGGAATCAATATTAACAAGATCAAGAAGAATGAGCTGAGAAGAGCATTTGGCGTTGTTTTACAGGATACACATTTATTTACCGGCACGATCATGGAAAATATCCGTTACGGACGTTTGACTGCCAGTGATGAAGAAGTGATCGCAGCAGCGAAACTTGCCAATGCACATCATTTTATCACCAAACTTCCGGAAGGATATGATACAGTGATCAGCGGTGACGGCGGTACATTGTCTCAGGGTGAACGTCAGCTTCTGGCGATCGCAAGAGCAGCGGTAGCAGATCCGCCGGTACTGGTACTGGATGAAGCTACTTCAAGCATTGATACAAGAACGGAGCAGATCGTACAGAATGGTATGGATAAGCTGATGGCAGGCAGAACGGTATTTGTCATTGCACATCGTTTATCAACGATCAAAAATTCAGACTGTATTATGGTTATGGAACAGGGACGGATCATTGAACGTGGAGATCATGAATCCCTGCTGCAGGAAAAAGGAAAATATTATCAGTTATATACCGGTAAATTCGAGCTTTCTTAAGAAGAAATCAGAAGAAAACGGGCAAGATCGTAAGGTGAAATGCGGCAGAAAATTTTTCTGTCGCATTTTACGTCATTTTATGGAAGAAATTTTGTTGTCATCGTTTTTAAAAAATGGTATGATAAACAAATGGAATGAAACTGTTGTTTTGAGATGAAATTTTAGGAGAGATATAAAATAACAGTAAAGAAGTTCGTAAGAGGAGGCAGCAGACATGAAGTTGGAAAATATGTTACATCAGTTAGTAGAAGAAAAGAAATTTCGAAAGCTGCGAAGTATCCTCGAAGAGATGAATGAAGTTGATATTGCAGAATTTTTGGAAGAGATTGAAAGAGACAAAGTAGTTTTGATCTTCAGACTGCTGCCAAAGTCGCTGGGAGCAGAAGTTTTTGCGTGTTTTGATGTTGATATGCAGGAGTACATCATCAACAGTATGTCAGACTATGAACTTCAGAAGATCGTAGAAGAGCTTTATATTGATGATGCAGTTGATATGCTGGAGGAACTTCCGGCGACCGTAGTGCGAAGAGTACTGGCGAATGCAAAAGCTGATACCAGAGCATTGATCAATCAGTTTTTACAGTATCCGGATGACAGTGCCGGAAGTATCATGACGGCAGAATATATCGGTCTTAAGAAAAATATGACCGTAGAACAGTCATTTGCGTATATCAGAAAGCACGGTGTGGACAAGGAAACGATCTATACCTGTTTTGTCATTGATGAGAAAAGACATCTGGAAGGGATCGTTACCGTAAAGGATCTTTTACTGAATGATTATGAGACCCGTCTGGAAGAGATCATGGATACCAATATCATTCAGGCGGTAACGACAGACGATCAGGAAACGGTTGTAGAATCTTTTAACAAATACGACTTATTGTCCTTGCCGGTTGTAGATCATGAAAATCGTCTGGTTGGTATCGTTACGGTAGATGATATCGTAGACGTTATGGAACAGGAAGCGACAGAAGATATGGAAAAGATGGCTGCGATCCTGCCTTCTGAGAAACCATATCTGAAAATGAGTGTATTTGAACTGGCAAAGAACCGTATTCCGTGGCTTTTGATCTTAATGTTTACAAGTACCATTTCGGCATTGATCTTAGCTTATTATGGAAATATCACAGCATTGTTCCCGACACTGGTTACGTGCGTCCCGATGCTGACCGCTACCGGAGGTAATGCCGGAAGCCAGACCAGTACGACGATCATTCGTGCCATGTCTATTGGAGATGTAGAGCTTAGTGATATCTGGAAAGTATTCTGGAAAGAATGCCGTGTTTCGATGGTAGTAGGAGCCGTATTGGGGATTGCAAACTATATCAGGCTGATCCTGATGTATCCTGATGAACCGGTGGTTTGTCTGGTCATTGGTCTTAGCTTGGTCGCAACAGTCATTATGTCAAAGGCACTTGCATGCATTTTACCGTTTATCGCAAAGATCTTTAAACTGGATCCGGCGATGATGGCGGCACCGCTCATTTCAACGATCGTAGATGCACTCAGCCTTGTACTTTATTTCTTCATTGCAGCATTACTTCTTCCGGTATAGGATGTTATAAATTCCGGGAAGATTGCAGAACAAGGAATATCGAATAATAAACCGTCTTTTAAAGGAATATCAATCATAGAGGAGAGAGATTATGTTAAACGATAAAAAAGTATTATTTAGTGGAATGCAGTCCACAGGAAATCTGACATTGGGAAATTATCTGGGAGCTTTAAAAAACTGGGTAACATTAAGTGATGAATATGAATGTTTTTACAGTGTTGTAGATATGCATTCTATTACAGTACGTCAGAATCCGGCAGAGCTTAGAAAACGTGCAAGAGCACTTCTGACGTTATATATTGCAGCAGGACTGGATCCGGAAAAGAACTGTATTTATTATCAGTCTCATGTTTCCGGCCACGCAGAACTTGCATGGATCTTAAACTGTTTCACCTATATGGGTGAATTACAGAGAATGACCCAGTTTAAAGATAAATCTGCAAAACATGCAGATAATATCAATGCAGGACTTTTTACTTATCCGGTACTGATGGCAGCAGATATTCTCTTATATCAGGCAGATGTTGTTCCGGTAGGAAAGGATCAGATGCAGCATCTGGAACTGACCAGAGATATCGCACAGCGTTTTAATGGTATTTATGGAGATGTATTTACAGTTCCGGAACCATACATTGGCAAGGTTGGAGCAAAGATCATGAGTCTTCAGGATCCAACAAAGAAAATGTCTAAATCAGATGAAAATCCGAATGCGAGCATTTATCTGATGGATGATCCGGACACGATCATGAGAAAATTCAAACGTGCAGTTACGGATTCAGAAGCACAGGTGCTTTACCGTGAAGAACAGCCGGGTATCAGAAACCTGATCGATATTTATTGTGCATGTACCGGTAAAACTCCGGCAGATGTAGAGAGAGAATTCGATGGTAAAGGTTACGGTGAATTTAAACCTGCAGTTGGGGAAGCCGTTGTTGATGTTCTTCGTCCATTACAGGAACGAGTAGCAGAGCTGGAAAAAGAAAAAGCGTATATTGATGGTATTATTAAAAATAATGCAGAAAAAGCACAGTATTTTTCCAATAAAACACTTCGTAAAGTGCAGAAAAAGATTGGATTCCCGGAAAGAATCAGATAAGAACGTAATGATAAAAGCCATGCCGGTGCATGGCTTTTATTTACGTAAGCAGCGAAAAAAACGAATGCTGGTATGCAGATTTGGCGAATGCTGTGATAACTTGAGAAGTTCGAGCAGCATATTTCTTATAGTTAAGGTGTAAAGAAACGATCATGAAAAGAATCTTAGAATATGTGATAACGAAAGAAGAGCAGGGAATGTCTGTGGAACAGTTTTTAAAATCCAAAGGATATTCTCATGGCTGTCTGGTACATTTGAAAAAAACAGAAAAAGGAATCCAAAAGAACGGTGTCTGGGCGTATGTGCGGGAAATTTTAAATACGGATGATCTTCTGCGGATTACATTAGAAGAAAATGAGTCTTCAGAAAATATCGTTTCTACGGAGATTTCGCTGGATGTTATATACGAAGATGAAGATCTTCTGGTAATTAACAAAGCAGCAGATACACCGATCCATCCGTCGATGGGAAATTATGAGAATAGTCTTGCCAATGGCGTGATGCACTATTATCAAAAACAGGGAATACCATTTACTTTTCGCTGTATCAACCGGTTAGACCGAGATACGACGGGATTGGTAGTGATCGCCAAAAATATGCTTTCAGGAGCAGTGTTAAGTCAGGAAATGATCCATCGGCAGATCCACAGAACGTATCTTGCCGTCGTAAAGGGAAAATTGCCGGAATCAGGAACCATTGATCTTCCGATCGCCCGAAAAGAGGCATCAGTGATCCAACGATGTGTCGATCAGCAAAATGGAGAACATGCGGTTACACATTATGAATGTCTGGAACGGACAGAAAAATATTCCCTTGCAAAAATCTGGCTGGAAACAGGAAGAACGCATCAGATCCGGGTGCATATGAATGCGATCGGTCATCCGCTGCCGGGAGATTTTTTGTATCATCCGGATTTTTCGGATATTCAAAGACAGGCACTTCATTCGTGGAAATTAGAATTTGTACATCCGGTTACAGGAAAAATCATGAAATTTGAACAGCCATTGCCGGAGGACATGAAGAGACTGATGGCTGTATAGAAAGACCGGGAGAGGTTATCCTCTCCCGGCAAAGCTGTTAGCAATCTACTAATACGAGCAGATCGCTGATATCGCACTGAAAATAATCACACAGTTTGACGACCAGATTGGCGTCAATTCTCTGAAATTCATCACGGCAATATCTGTTAAAATTCCCGCGTGGAATTTCAAGGTCACGGCAGATCTGATTTTTGCTGATGCCGCGATCTGAAAGTTGTTCCACAATTCTCATATGTATGCGTTTCATTGAAGAAATCCCCCATTTCTTTTATTTATTATAAATAATAATCTGACAAATCATAATTCACTGATTAACAACTTGATATTTTGTAAATTTATAAAGAGCAACTTACTATTTAACTAGGCAATAAAGATGAAAATATCAGGATTTGTATTAATGATAGATACAACATAAGTATACAGGACACATTTCAGATGTGTATGTTGAGAGGTATGCAAGGATATGATCTAAATTTGTGAAATCATCGTAAGAACTGTATAGAAATACCTTGTGTGCAGGCGTAAGTATCATGTAATATAAAAGTAATACATGTGATGTATTTATTGGGGGAAAATCTATCAAAGGAGAAGAAAAGCGTATGAAAAAAAGATTATTGACATTTTTTCTGGCATTGAGCCTTTTCGGGGGATCGTTTTCCGGAATGATGCTGGAGACAAATGCGGCTGCACAGGGGGAAACAGTAACAGAGCAAAAGGTGTTGTATTTGTCAGATCTGGATTGGGAAAGCCAGAGCTGTGGTTCAAATGATTTTCCGGATGGAACAGCCAAAGACACGGCAGTTAATGGCGGTGAAATGAAGTTATTAAAAGATGGAAAAGTAACTTCTTTTGAAAAAGGTTTGGGAACGCATGCTCCATCGGAAATTGTGTATGATATCACAGGAATGGAAGCTGCTTTGTTTGAAGCTTATGCGGGCGTAGATTATCAGTGTCTGGAAGATTATCAGAAACTTGGAGAAGGGATCATCGAAAATTTTGTAGTAGAGATTGATGGAAAGACAGCTGCACAGAGTGGTGAAATGAATCCTGAAAAGAATGCCTGTCATTTTTCTGTAGACATTCCGGAAGATGCCAATGAACTTGTATTAAAAACCATAGAAGGGGAAAATAACTGGTCAGATTGGGCAATCTGGGCAGATGCAAAGATTACTGTCGAAAAAGAAAATACAGATCAGAATGAAGGAATTACCATTGATCCAATTTGTGTGAATGATCTGAAACTGCATATCATTGATGGAAAGATGAATTTGTATTTGAAAAATGATCTGATCGCACAGTCTGCTTCGTGGGGAAGTGTTTCTGTTAATGGAAGAAAAATTTCAGATTTTTCAATTTCAGATTATGAAATACAGGAAACGGTGAAAACAGAAAGAGGAGAAGCAGTCAGACTGCTTCTGGAAATGTCCAGTAAAAAGTCAGAGATCGTAAAAGTAGTATATTATGATCTGCTGAAAGAAATAGAAGGAGCTGTTTTTACAACGACTTTTTTCAAAAGTCCCCAAAATGCAACTCTTACAGAAATTGTTGAAAATGAATTTACATTAGCAGAGCCTGATTCGGACAGAATCTGGAGTTACAATGGCGGCGGTGAAGGTTCTCAAAGTTACTATGATACGATACAGAAGATTTCTTCTTCTTTTTATCGTGAAAACAGGCAGGATGACACGGCAGCAGGAATTCCGGCAGCAGATATTTATTCTGTCAAAGGAGGAATTACAGTCGGTGATGGATCATTGTATCGAAGATTTTTGTCAACACCTGTGAAAGGTGGAAAAAATACGGCGACAGTTGCTGTGAAATGGCAGGAAGCACAGATAAAAGCGGATAAAATGACCGAAGCAGGCACAGCGATCATCGGCGTACACGGTGGTGATTACTATTGTGGTCTGCGGACATTTGCAAAAGTAATGGAAGCACAGGGATTTTCCGTACCGGAAGAGATTTCAGATACCAGTTATGAACTTCGATGGGAAAGCTGGGGCTGGGAAGGAGCATGGACAGTTGATAAAATCCTTGGAAAATTAGATGAATTGTATGCACAGGGGATTCGCCAGATTACGTTAGATGACTGCTGGTATACGGCGGCAGGAGACTGGGAATTAAATCCTGTTAAATTTCCAAATGGAACAAAAGATATGAAACGTTTAACAGATGCAGTTCATGACAGAGGAATGACCATTGTTTTGTGGTGGAGACCAATGGACGGAGGACGTGATCAGGCATTTTCCGTGATTTCAGGTCATACACAGCAGGCAAGTAAACTTTTACAGGAGCATCCGGAATATTTTGTAAAAAATGAAGATGGAAGTTTCGCAAAACTTTCCGGTCCGGGCAGCAGTGATTCTTTCAATGGTTCTACTGGATATGCACTCTGTCCGTATTCGGAAGGTGCGATAAAAGCACAGACAGATTTTATCAGACGTGCAATGACGGAATGGGGAATTGACGGATTTAAAAGCGATTATGTATGGGGAATGCCGCAGTGTTATAACGAAGAACATGACCATGCTTCACCGAAGGAATCCACAGAAAATGCATCTGAAATTTTTTATAAAGCAATTTATGAAGAAATGATCTCGATCGATCCGGAAGCATTTCATCTGTTATGTAATTGTGGAACACCACAGGATTATTACTCGCTTCCATATGTAACGCAGATTCCGACAGCGGATCCGACAAGTGTTGATCAGACGAGAAGAAGAGTGAAAGCATATAAAGCTCTGGCAGGAGACGATTTCCCGATCACAACGGATCATAATGAAATCTGGTATGCATCAAGTGTAGGTACCGGAGCGATCCTGATCGAAAAAAGAGATTTTGCAAAAGGTTCTGCACAGGAAACGGAATATTATAAATGGCTTGAAATTGCCAGTGAACATCAGCTGTATAAAGGAACTCATATCGGAGACCTTTATTCATATGGAATTGATGATTATGAAACTTATGTGATCGAAAAAGACGGGATCATGTATTACAGTTTTTATAAAGACGGCAAAAAATATGCACCTGCCGGAAATCCGGAGATTGTATTAAAAGGATTAAATCCGAATATTACATACAGAATTGAAGATTATGTAAATGATCGTGATTTGGCAAAATGCGTTTCAGGCAATGAGGCTGCATTTTCAGAAAAATTTAATGAATATCTGCTGGTTCGGGCAATTCCTTTAGAAAATCTGGCAGATTATACAGCTGTCGAAGAAGCACTTGTAAAAGTACCGAAAGATCTGACACCATATACAGAAGAAAGTGTACAGGCATTAAATAGGGCAATCGACCAGATCGTTCGTGATCTGGGAGAGAAAAGTCAGGCACAGGTAGATGAGATGGCAAAGGCTGTGGAAACTGCTGTAAAAGCGTTAAAATATGGCAGTGTGAACCGTATTGCCGGTTCGACCAGATTTGAAACAGCATTTGCTTTGGCTGACCAGTTAAAAAAGGAACTGGAAATTGAAAAATTTGAAGCGGTGATCGTTGCATCCGGAACTAATTTTGCAGATGCTTTGTCAGGAAGTTATCTGTCAGTAGTTAAGAAAGCACCAATTTTGATCGTAAATAGTGAAAAAACACAGACGGTTTCAGCGGTGAAAGAGTACATTAAGGAAAATCTGGCTTCGAAGGGAACGGTTTATATTTTAGGAGGAAGATCGGCAGTATCAGAAGAGATGGAAAAAGGTCTTAGGGGATTTAAGATAAAAAGACTTTCTGGTAAAGACCGTTATGCGACCAATCTTGAAATTTTAAAGGAAGCCGGCGTGGAAGATAAAAAGATCCTGATCGCAACAGGAAAAACATTTGCAGATTCCCTCTCTGCATCTGCTGCAGGAATGCCAATCTTACTGGTAGGGAAAACATTATCAGCAGAACAGAAAGAATTTTTAGAAAATGCTGCCGGACAGAAAATCGTTATTGGCGGTAAAGGTGCTGTTAGCGAAGAAATCTTGAAAAATGCAGGTGCGACAGAACGATTAGGCGGACAGACACGTTATGAAACGTCAGTAAAGATCGCGGAACGTTTTTTTGAAAATCCAAAAGGAGCAGTTTTGGCATATGCATCTAACTTTCCGGATGGTCTGTGCGGAGGTTCGCTTGCTTATGTGATGAATTCACCGTTATTGCTGACAAAGACAGAAAATACTGCTGCAGCAGAAAACTATGTTCAGAAACAGGAGTTAAAAGGCGGAGTAGTCATCGGAGGAACGGGGCTGATCTCTGATGAAGCAGCAGAAAAAATATTTTAAGAACTGATATCTGTTTTGGGATAAAATTGTTTTAAAAAGCTTTTATGATGGTTGATGCCGTCATAAAAGCTTTTTTTGCTCTTGAGATTCGCTAAAAAAATGTTATACTAAAAGGTAAGTGCTTTCTGATCGATAGAAAGAATCAGAAGATACAGCAAAAAGCAGGCACTTGTCTGCAATACATAGGAGTATGAGGATGAAAGAAGAAAAAATGTTAATGACGGAAGGGTGTGTCTGGAAAATTCTTGTCCGGTTTGCCTTTCCTTTGTTTTTGGGAAATTTGTTTCAGCAGCTGTATAATGCTGTTGATTCCCTTGTTGTAGGGAATTTTTGTGGAAATGAGGCATTGGCGGCAGTCAGTTCTTCCGGAAGTCTGCAGCATCTGCTGATCGGCTTTTTTCAGGGCGTGTTTGTAGGAGCCAGCGTGATCATTTCCAGATGTTTTGGTGCAAAGGATAAAAAAGGAGTCGATGATGCCATTCATACGACGGTGTTATTTGCCGTGGGCGCCGGAATCCTTTTGACAATTCTGGGTGTTTCTTTTACACCGACGATCCTTCGATGGATTGGTACACCGGAAAATGTAATGCCGAATTCCGTGACGTATTTTAGAATCTATTGTATGGGAATTTTAGGAATGGTTCTTTATAATACGACCAATGGAATCTTTAATGCTTTGGGAGACAGCCGTCATCCGTTGATGTACCTGATCATTTCTTCTGTAACAAATGCAGTGCTTGACGTTTTATTTGTAGGTGTATTTCATATGGGAGTCGCAGGAGCTGCACTTGCTACGACGATCGGACAGTGCCTGAGTGCACTCTTAGGAATGCTTCATCTGATGAGCGGGAAATTTGTGGTACAGATCAAACTTTCCAAGCTTCGTGTAGAAAAACAGGTGTTAAAAGAAATTTTCCATCTGGGTCTTCCGAGCGGTGTACAGAACAGTGTGAATGCCATTGCAAATCTGGTCGTACAGTCAAATATCAATGCATTTGGTGATCTTGCCATGGGCGGATGCGGAAGTTATGCAAAGATCGAAGGTTTTGTATTTTTACCGATCATGAGTATGTCGCTGGCATTAACGACTTTTGTGGGACAGAATATCGGAGCCAAACGTCAGGATCGTATCAAAACAGGTTTCCGTCAGGGACTTACGATTACTGTGATCATGGCAGAATTGTTTGGTGTTTTTGTATTTTTAGCAGCACCGCAGCTGATCGGATTGTTCAGCAAAGATCCGGAAGTGATTGCTTATGGGGTTCAGCAGGCAAGAGTAGAATCGCTGTTTTATTTCCTGCTTGCCACAACACATATCTGTGCAGGAACTCTGCGTGGTGCCGGTCAGACAGTTGTTCCGATGGCAGTAACGCTGGGAGCATGGTGTATTTTGCGTATTGTATATATTGAAGGTCTGGTAAGAGTATTCCATAATATTTATGTCGTATTTACGGCATATCCGGTCACTTGGACAGTGAGTACGATCATTCTCATCTGTTTCTTAAGAAAATATAACTGGGAGAAACGATAGATAAAACAAAAAGATGGCCGTAACAGCAAAAAGCCGGACAGTTAATCACTTATGAAAAATGCCGTTAATTGGAAATGTGATTTTATCACAGAAGATTCAAAATTTCAGGATATAATAAAGTCATAAAAACAAAAAGGAGGACTTGAACATGTCTGTAATAAATATTCATAGTGAAAATTTTGAAAATGAAGTGATGAAATCTGAAAAACCGGTATTATTAGATTTTTGGGCATCTTGGTGTGGTCCATGCCGTATGGTCGGACCGATCGTAGATGAGATTGCAGAAGAAAGAACGGACATCAAAGTAGGTAAGGTCAATGTAGATGAACAGCAAAAGCTGGCGGCAAAATTTGAGATCATGAGCATTCCGACACTGGTAGTTTTAAAAGACGGAGAAGTTGTTCAGCGTTCCGTGGGAGCTAAGACAAAAAATGAGATTTTAGAAATGCTTTGATAGAAATCTATTGAAATGAATAACGAAAAACGGTCTTGTAATCGCACTGATCATTGTGCGTCGAAGACCGTTTTTTTTGTTTATGCAAGCAGCAATGAAAAAACTGTGCCTGCACAAGTATTTGAGAGGACTGCGATAACTTCAGAAGTGCGAGGAGCGTACTTCTCATAGTTTACTCACATAATGCATGAAGTTTTTCTTTATTTGAAATCGTGACTGTACCACGGGAAAGAGAAACCATGTGTTCGTTTTGAAAGTACCGAAGCATACGTGTGATCACTTCACGGTGTGTTCCGAGATGATTTGCAATGGTTTCATGCGTGATCTTCAGTGTATCTGTGCTTTCGATGGAAGATTCTTCCAAAAGAAAAGATGCGACACGTTTGTCAAGACTTTTCCACATGATCTGTTCGATGAGCCACATCACGTCGGAAAATCTGGCTGCCATGAGTTCGTTGGTATAATTTGCGATCGCAGCAGATGTTTCCATCAGATTTTTATAAATTCCCGGAGGAATGATCAAAAGTTCCGTATCTTTCTCTGCTTCGATGAATACTTCGAATTGGATCGAACGCATGATACAGGAAGCAGAAAAAAGGCAGATATCCCGGTCGAATAAACGGTAAAGCGTAATTTCACGACCTTCCTCTGAAAGAATATAAGTACGAAGCTGACCGGAGTTGATCAAAAGCAGACCGGTACAGTCCAAAGAGCCGTTATGCAGCATCGTTCCTTTGGATACTTTTTTCTTGATCAGATGATCCTGAAGTTTGCTCTGTTGATTTGGTGTTAATTGATCCCATATGGGAAAGTATTCTTGAAGTTCCATAATGTGCTCCTGACGTATCATGATGGTAAAAAGATTGTTTTTGCCAATCAATAAAAACTGTTTTCAGTATAATGACTTTAAAATCAGGTGTCAAGAAAGAGCATATGCAAAATATGTTAGGTGACAATGTCACAATAAAATTTCCGAAAATGATGTATCCTAAGAATGTAAAATGTAACTATAAATAAAGAAATTTTATGATAAAAAGGAATCGTAATTTTTTGAAAGATCAGAGAAAAAGGGGAATATTGTGATGAAAGATACAAAAATTTATGACATGATCATCATCGGAGGAGGACCAGGCGGTTATACAGCGGCAATCTATGGTGCAAGAGCTGGTTTTTCGGTACTTGTTATAGAAAAATTAGCAGCAGGAGGTCAGATGGCACTGACACATCAGATCGATAATTATCCGGGATTTGAAGATGGAATCGATGGATTTTCTCTCGGAGAAAAAATGAAACAGCAGGCAGAGCGTTTTGGTGCGGAAACGATGTATGCACAGGTTCAGAAAGTGGAACTTT
This sequence comes from uncultured Lachnoclostridium sp., assembly GCA_964634715.1. Classification (GTDB taxonomy): domain Bacteria; phylum Bacillota; class Clostridia; order Lachnospirales; family Lachnospiraceae; genus HGM12587. Next base: position 22,284 of record CAZWLV010000003.1, read on the forward strand.
CCCAAAATCCAAAACGGATTGAAACAGCAGATGGTGGATGCTATGAAGGGAAAACGGTAGTGATCGCCACAGGAGCAGATCATAAGGAGCTTGGGATCGCACATGAAAAGGAACTGACAGGGCGAGGAGTTTCTTATTGTGCTGCATGTGACGGAATGTTTTACAGGGGAAAAACAGTGGTAGTTGTCGGAGGAGGAAATTCAGCAGCGGCAGATGCACTTTTACTGAGCCGTGTGGCAAAAAAAGTGATCGTGGTTCATCGCAGAGATACGTTAAGGGCAACGAAAATTTATCATGAACCGTTGATGAAAGCAGAAAATATAGAATTTCACTGGAACAGTCAGGTAACAGACTTTTTATATGATGAAAAGATCACCGGAGTCCGTATCAAAGATCTTCTTACCGGAAAAGAACTGTTGACAGAATGTGATGGAGTTTTTATCAGTATCGGAAGGGTTCCTTCTACGGAACTGGTAAAAGGACAATTAGACTTGGATTCCAACGGATACATTCAAGCAGATGAAACGACAAAAACGAATATTTCCGGTGTATATGCTGTTGGAGATGTACGGAACAAGCCTCTTCGGCAGATCGTGACGGCAACAGCAGATGGTGCCATGGCACTTCATATGGCAGAACAGTATCTGAATGTTTACGGAAGCTGATTGTTTTTAAAGAAAAGTATGTTATACTAGACCCAACAGAAAAAAGAGAAAAGCTCTGATAAAGAAAATGATACGTATCATTTATAAAAGAGTGATAAGGGGAGAAAAATGAATAAAAGACAGCTTTGGGCGATCTTGACAGATTTTATGGTCATTACATTTGGTGCAGTGTTAGCAGGAGCAGCAATTTACTTTTTTATGCTTCCAAGCCATGTTGCAGTAGGAAGTGCTTCGGCATTGGGAATGGTATTAAATAATTTTATCCCGCTTCCGATATCGGTACTCACAATGATCCTGAATGTTTTTTTGTTGATTATCGGTTTTTTACTGCTCGGTCCGGAGTTTGGGATCAAAACAGTCTATACATCGGTGATGGTTCCGGCTTCTATGGGAGTATTTGAGATCATTTTTCCAAATTTTCAATCTCTGACACAGGATCCTTTGATCGATGTTTTGTGTTATATCCTTGTGGTCGGTATGGCAATGGCAATCCTGTTTTCACACAATGCATCTTCCGGCGGGATGGATATCGTGGCAAAGATCATCAGTAAATATATGAAGATAGATCTTGGAAAGGCAGTGTCTTTTTCCGGAATTGCCGTTGCGTTGAGTTCTGCGTTATGTTATGACACCAAAACGGTTGTGTTAAGTGTGCTGGGAACGTATTTTGGCGGTATGATGGTAGATCATTTTATTTTCGGACTGAATATCAAACGACGTGTCTGCGTGATCTCGCCAAAGCTGGATGAGATTACGGAATTTGTGCTTCACGAGCTGCACAGCGGTGCTACCTTAAATGAGATTACAGGGGCTTATGACAGAGTACCGAAAAAGGAGATCATTACTATCGTAGATAAGAATGAATATCGGAAACTGATGGATTTTGTGAAAAAGGTGGATCCAAAAGCATTTGTGACCGTTTATTCTGTCAATGAGATCCGGTATCAGCCGAAAATTTAGAAAAGTCTGTTAAGACAGAAGTTGAAAGAAAATTTCAGGAACAGTTTTAATCTGGAAATAAAAAAACGATGAAATACAAAGGAAAAAGGGGATAAAATGACTAATTATTTTGAAAATATAAAAAAGAATTTTGGATTTGGTCTTATGCGTTTGCCGATGAATGGCGATGCGGTGGATTATGAAGAAACAAAGAAAATGGTAGATGCTTTTTTAGAAGCAGGATTTAATTATTTTGATACGGCACATGGTTATCTGGATGGAAAAAGCGAAATTGCATTAAGAGAGTGCCTGACTTCGAGATATCCAAGAGAGTCTTATGTGATCACGAACAAATTGTCAGGGCATCATTTTAAAAAGCAGGAAGAGATCCGCCCTCTTTTTGAAAGCCAGCTGGAGATCTGCGGCGTAGATTATTTTGATTTTTACCTGATGCATGCACAGGATGCCTCAGAATTTGAAAAATATAAAGAATGCAGAGCCTATGAAACGGCATTAGAGTTAAAAAAAGAAGGAAAGATCCGGCATTTTGGAATTTCTTTTCATGATAAAGCAGCGGTGCTGGATCAGATCTTGACAGAATATCCACAGATTGAAGTGGTACAGATCCAGTTAAATTATGTAGATTTTGAGGATGCGGCAGTACAGTCAAAAAAATGTCTGGAAGTCTGTCGAAAACACGAAAAACCGGTGATCGTGATGGAGCCGGTCAAAGGCGGAAATCTTGTGAAATTACCGGAAGAAGCACAAAAAATCTTTGATGCATTAAATGGCGGATCAAATGCAAGTTATGCCATTCGTTTTGCAGCCGGTCAGGAAGGTGTTATGATGGTTCTTTCCGGTATGGGAACATTGGAAATGGTTGAAGAAAATACCGGTTATATGAAAGAGTTTCAGCCGTTAGATGAAAAGGAATCCGAGGCAGTGGCAAAGGTTTGCAAGATCTTTCAAAATCTGGGAACGGTTCCTTGTACGGCATGTCATTATTGTATGGAGGTCTGTCCACAGCATATTGCGATCCCGGACATTTTTGCGTGTCTGAATTCGAAAAGGATCTTTAATGACTGGAATTCAAAATATTATTATGAACAGTATACCGGAGAAGGAACCAAGGCAAGTGATTGTATCAGATGCGGCAGATGTGAAAATCTCTGTCCGCAGCATATCAGCATCCGTGTGCTTTTAGAAGCAGCTGTAGAAGAATTTGAAGAAGAACAGGTATAACAGAAGCGTTTATCGAATGTTCAGGGAATAAAGTACGATCCAAAGTCATCAGGGTTAAAAGGATCAAAACGAAAGAAATAAAGAAAGAGATGTGAAAAAAATGCCGGAGCAGTTTTATAGAGAAGCACTCAAAAGAGGACAAAAGGAAAAAAGACGTCTGGTAAGTCAGGGACAGTACCCGTATCTGCCTGTAATGGATGAGATGATGCCGAAGGAAAGCCTGAATTCAGGAATCAGGCTGGGGATCATGCAGGTTCCGGCAGAGTTTATCGTTGGAACCAAAACAGAGGGAAGAACCAATGCATTTGCAGCAAATTTCATGCCGTTGTTTGATGAAAAATCAGAATTTGCAGCCAAATGGAAAAGTTTGTGTAAGGCACATCTGGAAGAAGGGATCAGAGAACCGATCAAAGTTTATGAATATATGAACCGGTTTTATGTGGAAGAAGGAAATAAAAGAGTCAGTGTTCTGAAATTTTTCGGAGCAGTATCCATTCCTGCACAGGTGATCAGGGTCATGCCGCCAAAAAGCAATGATCCTGAGATCAGACGGTATGAAGAATTTTTAGAATTTTATAAATCTACAAAGATCAATTATATAGAATTTTCCAAAGAGGGAAGTTATGAAAAACTTCAAAAGATTCTTGGAAAAAATCAGTCAGAAGTCTGGACAGAAGAAGAAAGCAGTGCATTCCGGGCAAATTATTATTATTTTCGTCAGCTTTTTGACGGAATGGGCGGTAAAAAGTTAAAATGTACGGCCGGAGATGCGTTCCTTGGATATATCAATATCTATGGTTATGAGGATCTGAAAGATAAAACAGGTGCATTGATCAAGCAGGAGATCAGTAAGATCTGGGAAGAACTGGAATTACTTCAGGAAGAACAGACCATTGACCTTCTGCTGGATCCGGAAGAGGAAAGAAAAAAGTCTTTATTTGAAAGAGTTTTTGGTGAGGAACAAAAAAGGGCGAAAGTGGCATTTATCTATGATAAATCTCCAAGCACCTCCGGATGGAATTATGGTCATGAGCTGGGGCGTCTGCATGTGGAAAGAGAATTCGGGGATATGATCAGAACGACCGCTTATGAAAATGCAATGGATGAAGATGCGGATGCCGTGATTCGACAGGCAATCCTTGATGGAAATGATATTATCTTTACAACTTCACCAAAACTTTTTAATGCCAGTCTGACAGCAGCGGTAGAATATCCGGACAAGATGATCTTAAATTGTTCCTTAAACAAATCACACAGATATATTTGTACTTATTATGCCAGAATGTATGAAGTGAAATTTATCATTGGAGCCATTGCAGGTGTCATGGCAGAGGGAAATGATGTGGGATTTGTATGTGATTACCCGATCGTAGGACAGATTGCAGGGATCAATGCATTTGCTTTGGGAGTAAAAATGGTCAATCCAAAAGCAAAAGTTTATCTGGAATGGTCTTCGGTACAGGGAATTTATGTAGCGATCGCACGTTTGAGAAAAAGAGCCATCAGTATCATTTCTGCAAAAGATCTTGCCATGCCGGACAGTCTGGAAGGAAATGCGTTTGGATTATTCCGTATGGACAAAGACGGTCATACGAATCTTGCAATGCCGTTATGGCACTGGGGTGTTTACTATGAAAAACTGATCCACAGTATTTTGAATAAAACGCTTCAGTCACAGTATGAAGCCAGCAATAAAGCATTGAATTATTACTGGGGAATGTCTGCCGGAGTTGCGGAGCTGATCTGTTCCCAGAATCTGCCGGAAGGTGTCAGAAAACTGACGGAGCTTTTAAAAGACAGTATTTGTACGGGAATCTTCAGTCCTTTCAGCGGTCCGATCCGCACACAGTCCGGAAAAGTGATCGATCCGAAAGGCGAAGGACTTCGTCTGGAAGAGATCATAACGATGGACTGGCTGGCAGATAATGTAGTAGGGGCGATTCCAAAGTATGAACAGTTAAGTGATGATGGGAAAGCCACGGTTGAAAGTGCAGGAGCACCGATCAAAGGCACTGGAGGAAAACGATGAAAATTTTAGCCATTGCAGATGAAGAAGCAAAATATTTTTATGATGCTTATATGCCGGGGAGATTAGATGAATTTGATCTGATCTTAGCCTGCGGGGATCTGAAAGCAAAATATCTGGAATTTCTGGCCACCATGGCACATTGTCCGTTGTTGTATGTCCGGGGAAATCATGATGACAGATTTTCCGTACAGCCGCCGGAAGGCTGTATCTGTATTGAAAATCAGGTTTATGAATATAAAGGCGTGCGTATTTTAGGATTGGGAGGCTCTTACCGTTATCGTTCGGGTGATAATATGTATACGGAAAAACAGATGAAACGCAGGATCCAGCGAGTCAGCCTTCAATTATGGAAAAAGAAAGGGTTTGACATTCTGCTGACCCATGCACCGGCATATGGTGTGAATGATCTGGATAATGTCGCACACAGAGGATTTGAATGCTTTTTAGATCTGTTGGATAAATACAAGCCGAAATATTTTATTCATGGGCATGTACATATGAGTTATGATCATAAAGTGCCGAAAATTTCGAATTATGGAGAAACGACGGTAATCAATGCTTATGAATACTGTAAATTAGAATATGACACAGAAGGTTCAAAAAATGCTGCCGGAACAAGGAAAATAT
>CAZWLV010000003.1:27885-34963 GCA_964634715.1 uncultured Lachnoclostridium sp.
AAGGAAAATATTTTCAAATGATTGATTTTTAAAGTTAGGTATACTAAACTATAGAAAACAAAGGCAGAATGGTTGAGAAAGATCATTCATGTGTGGCGTGGTGATCATGTTCTCTAAACCTGTTTTACGGGAGATACGGCTATGGGAGTAAAGAAATACGGAATTGATCTGCATATGCATACAACATGTTCAGATGGAACAAGAACAGTACAGGAAACGATGGAAGATGCTTTAGAATTTGGACTTGCACACATTGCGATCACGGATCACAATCAGTTTGCCCTGAAAGAACCGACAGAGTTTTGCGGGATGGAAGTGATTCCGGGGGCAGAATTTTCGACTTCCTATCAGACAGAAAATGGAAAGCTTCTGGAAGTACACGTGGTAGGTCTGTTTTTTGATGGTGTACCAAAAGAGCTTCACCGGATGTTTGAGAAGATCCCTATGCAGAGAAAACGTTATCTTGATGCGATCATTACCCGTTTAAATCATCTGGGAATGACCATTTCTTATGAAGAGCTTGTAGAAGATTTCCCGGATTCGAATCAGATCGGAAGAAGACATATTGCAGAAATTCTGGTCAAAAAGAATTATGCAGAAAATATTACAGATGCCTTTGACCGTCTGATCGGAAACCGTTCTCCATACTGGGTAGATTCTACGAAATATATGAAATATATCCCACTGGAAAAATGTGTGCAGAAAATAAGCACTCATGGAGGATTTCCAATTCTGGCTCATCCGTATCATTATCATTGTACAGAAGCAGAAACGGAAAAACTGATCAGGGACTTTAAAGCTGCTGCGGGAGAGTATCCGGCAGGGATGGAAGTCTATTATGCAAAGTATGGAGAAAAACAGCGTGCCCAGTTACAAGGACTGGCAAAAAAATATAAACTTTATCCGAGTGCGGCTAGTGACAGGCATGCAAAAAAAGATCATTTTGAGCGTGGAAAGGATTCGCTTTTGGAAGCGATGCGAAATGCTCATAAATCAAGGAAGAATAAAGAATGATACAGTTACCTGTTTGTAAAAAACAAAAGGATCAGTTAATATGTAAGGAAGCTGAAAAAATGGTGATTCCTTATATCGAAGGCCAATTATGTGACAAAGAACTGCGTAAATTTGTCAGACATGTGAAAGAATGTCCGGATTGCAGGGAAGAACTTGAGACATACTATATTGTATACAAAGGTTTGAAACAGCTTGACGAAAAAGAAGAGCTTTCGATGAATATCATTGAGGCATTGAATGAGGATCTGGAAGATTCCGGTCATCATCTCAGGAATATGTCTCTTTTTTATGTGACAGCGATCGTGATCAAATGGATCGCAAATACCTGCTGTATCATTTTGATGATACAGATTATGATAAATTTGATTTTGGGAGTATGAAAATGAGCGAAAAAATTGTTCTCATTGATGGACACAGTATCATTAACAGGGCTTTTTACGGAGTGCCTGATCTGACAAATAAAGAAGGTCTTCATACGAATGGGATTTTTGGTTTTATCAATATCCTGCTGAAGATTTTGGAAGAAGAGAAGCCGGATTATGTAACGGTTGCATTTGACGTAAAGCAGCCGACGTTCCGACATGAAATGTATACAGAATACAAAGGAACAAGAAAAGGAATGCCGCAGGAACTTCATGAACAGGTTCCGGTATTAAAAGAACTGCTGACGGCTATGGGAATTTTGATCATGGAACTTCCGGGTTATGAGGCAGATGATCTTCTTGGAACCGTGGCGAAAAGAAGTGAAGCAAACAATATGGAAGTTCTGGTCGTTTCCGGTGACAGGGATCTTTTACAGATCGTTACGGATCATATCCGTGTTTGTATTCCAAAAACAAAACGTGGTACGACAGAATATGAAAATTATTATACCAAAGACGTGCAGGAAAAATACGGGCTTTCTCCGTTACAGATCATTGAACTGAAGGCACTGATGGGAGATTCTTCTGATAATATTCCGGGAGTTCCGGGAATCGGAGAAAAGACGGCAACAGCGATCCTTCAGCAGTATGAAACTGTGGAAAATGCTCATGCCCATGTAGAAGAGATCAAACCGAAACGTGCAAGAGAAAATCTGGAAGCACATTATGATATGGCAGTTATGAGTAAAAAACTTGCCACGATCGAAATCAATGCACCTTATGACTATGACTGGGAAAAAGCACGGATCGGAAATGTATATACAAAAGAAGCCTACGAGATCTGCAAAAAGCTGGAATTAAAGAAGCTGATGGCAAAGTTTGATCTTTCAGAGATTCCACAGGAAGAAACGGCAAAGACCGTGAAGATTTCAGAATTATCAGAAGCAGAGGAACTGTTTGCAAAAGCAGAGAATGCAGAGTTTGCGGTAATGGCACTGAAAATGTCCGAAAGGGAGACAGAAGCGGTAGAACTGGTCTATGACGGAACGATTTATGAGATTTTATGCGAAGGATTTATGACAGAAGGATATCTTCTGGATAAAGCACAGAGATTGCTTTCTGTCGGAAAAAAAGTAGCAGTGTCCGGTCTGAAAGAGCTTTTAAAAATCATTCCTGTAGAAGAACGGAACGGATTATATGATCTTGATATTGCCAATTATCTGATCAATCCGACGATTTCCGTAAAACCGGGAGAGCTGGATGTACTGACGGTCTGGAAAGAGTTTCCGGAAGCGGAAAAACGGTTAAAAGAACTGGAAATGTGGGAACTCTATAATGAAATAGAAATGCCGCTGGTATTTACACTTGCCGGTATGGAGCTTGCCGGTGTGAAGATGGATTCAGAATCCTTAAAAGAATATGGCAATGAGCTGGCAGTAAAGATCAAAGAACTGGAAGAACGGATCTATGAGCAGGCAGGAGAAACGTTTAACATTAATTCTCCGAAACAGCTTGGGGTGATCCTTTTTGAAAAAATGCAGCTTCCGGGCAGCAAAAAGACAAAAACAGGATATTCTACCAGTGCAGATGTACTGGAAAAACTGGCACCGCAGCAGCCGATCGTAAAAGATATTTTGGAATATCGTACACTTGCAAAATTAAAATCAACGTATGCAGACGGTCTTTTGACCTGTGTTGATGCAGACGGAAGGGTTCGCAGTACTTTTCAGCAGACAGTGACTGCGACGGGACGTTTAAGCAGCACCGATCCAAACCTGCAGAATATTCCGATCCGTATGGAGTTAGGCCGTCAGATCCGTAAAGTTTTTGTACCGCAGGACGGTTATGTGTTTGTAGATGCGGATTATTCCCAGATAGAACTTCGCCTTCTGGCACATATGTCGGGCGATGAAGTGCTGATCAATGCCTATAATGAAGCACAGGACATTCACCGGCTGACGGCATCACAGGTTTTCCATATCCCGTTTGAAGAAGTAACGGATCAGCAGAGAAGAAATGCAAAAGCTGTGAATTTCGGGATCGTGTATGGGATCAGCTCTTACGGACTGAGCGAAGATCTTAGTATCAGCCAGAAAGAAGCAAAACAATATATTACTCATTATTTTGAAACTTATCCAAAGATCAAAGAATTTTTAGACGGAACAGTGGAAAAAGCAAAAGAAGAAGGCTGTGTCAGAACACTTTACCATCGAAGAAGACCGGTTCCGGAGCTTTCTTCATCGAATTTTATGCAGCGGTCTTTTGGAGAAAGGATTGCCATGAATTCGCCGATCCAGGGAACGGCGGCAGATATTATGAAGATTGCCATGATCCGTGTGGATCGCAGACTTCGCGGTATGAAATCCAGAATCCTGCTTCAGGTGCATGATGAACTTTTGATCGAAACAGCACCGGAAGAACTGGAAACTGTAAAAGAAATCCTTCAGGAAGAGATGACGGGAGCAGCAGATCTGTCCGTAAAACTGGAGATTGATGTACATGACGGAAAAAACTGGTATGAGGCAAAATAAGATGAAGATCATAGGGATTACGGGAGGCGTAGGAGCCGGAAAAAGCGAAATTTTACGGTATCTGCGTGAAAAACATGATGCAGTGATCATAGAAGCAGATAAAGTAGGACATTTGGTTATGGAGCCGGGACAGGAATGCTATGAACAGATCAGAGCATTTTTCGGAGAAAAAATTTTAAATCAGGACAAAACGATTGACAGGGGAACGCTTGGAAAGATCGTTTTTTCAGATCCGGAACAGCTGAAAAAGTTAAACAGCATCGTTCATCCGGCGGTAAAATGTTATATTTTGTCTGAGATTGAAAAAGAAAAACAGCAGAATACAAAAGTTTATGTGATCGAGGCGGCACTGCTTTTAGAAGACCATTATGATGAGATCTGCGACGAAGTATGGTATATTCATACGGAGAAAGAAGTGCGAAGAGAACGTTTAAAAAGATCCAGAGGTTATGATGATGAAAAGATTGCAGGGATCATGGCAAATCAGAAATCACCGGAAGAATTTAAAAATGCCTGTCAGGCAGTGATCGATAACAGTGGTGATCTTGCGGAAACCTGCAGACAGATAGACAGACAGTTAGGAAGATAAAAAATATGAATTTATGCAGCATCGCCAGCGGAAGCAGCGGAAACTGTATTTATACAGGAACAGAAAAAACAGGAATTTTATTAGATGCAGGGATCAGTGCGAAAAGGATCGAGCAGGGACTTGCAGAAATTGACAGGGATATCAAAGAGATCAAAGGACTCTTTATCTCTCATGAGCATTCGGATCATATCAAAAGTGCAGGGGTATTGGCCAGAAAATATCATATCCCGATCTATGGAACCAGAGGAACGATAGAAGCGATGAAGGGAATGTCCTGCCTTGGAAAGATTGATGAAGAACTTTATCGGGTGATCAGGGCAGACGAAGAGATACAGATCGATGATCTGACGATAAAACCGTTTGCCATTTCTCATGATGCGGCAGAACCGGTGGCATATCGCATGGAATGCGGAGACCGTTCAGCAGCAGTGGCTACGGATCTTGGCTTTTATACAGAGGAGATAGTAGACAAATTAAGCAATCTTGATGTATTATTATTAGAATCGAACCATGATATACATATGCTGGAAGTTGGAAGTTATCCGTATCCGTTGAAAAGAAGGATTTTGGGAAATAAAGGACATTTGTCGAATGAATCTGCCGGAAAACTTTTGTGCAGACTGTTGCATGATGATCTGAAAGCGGTTTTTCTGGGGCATTTAAGCAAAGAAAACAATTACGAAGAGCTGGCATTTGAAACAGTCAAGTTAGAAATTGCCCTTGGAAGTGAAAAATATCAGCCGGATGATTTCCTGATCGAAGTGGCAAACAGGGATTCTGTGTCACGGATGATGGAATTTTAAAAATATGATCTGAAAACGGATCCTCAAGTTCGCAGTAAATTGATAAGCAAAGGATAGAGATCAGTTGTTACAATAAACTGATACCTGCAAGGGTATTGAGATATATTTACAAGGAGAAATGAAGTTATGAAAAAGGCAATTATTACAGTTGTAGGTAAAGATACCGTAGGTATTACCGCAAAAGTCTGTGTGTTTCTTGCAGAACAGCAGGTAAACATCTTAGATATCAGTCAGACGATCGTTAACGGATATTTTAATATGATGATGATCGTAGATGTAACGAATGCGAAATTTGATGTATTAGGTGATGGATTAACAGCCATTGGTGATGAGATCGGTGTTGTGATCCACTGCCAGAGAGAAGATATCTTTAATAAAATGCACAGAATTTAAGGTGGACATATGATTAATACATTTGAAGTAAACGAAACCAATCAGATGATCGAGAAAGAAAATCTCGATGTACGTACCATTACGATGGGTATCAGCCTTTTGGACTGTATTGATGCTGATATCAAAAAAGTAAATGAAAATATCTATCATAAGATTAAAAATTATGCAAAAGATCTGGTGCAGACAGGGGAAGATATTTCCAAAGAATATGGGATCCCTGTTGTCAACAAACGAATTTCCGTAACACCGATCGCACTGGTAGGCGGTGCGGCATGTAAAACAGTCGATGATTACGTATCGATCGCACAGACACTGGATCGTGTGGCAGCAGAAGTCGGTGTGAATTTTATCGGCGGTTATTCTGCACTGGTAAATAAAGGAATGACTCCAAGTGATGAACTTTTGATCCGTTCGATTCCAAAAGCACTGGCATGTACGGAACGTGTATGCAGTTCTGTAAATGTAGGTTCTTCCAAAACAGGGATCAACATGGATGCGGTTCGTCTGATCGGTGAAATGATCAAAGAAGCGGCAGAACTGACCAAAGAAAATGATTCTCTTGGATGTGCGAAATTTGTCGTATTTTGTAATGCACCTGACGATAATCCGTTTATGGCAGGAGCATTCCACGGAGTAACAGAAGCCGATGCCATCATCAATGTTGGTGTCAGCGGACCGGGAGTTGTCCGTACAGCACTTTCTAAAGTTCGTGGAGAAAGCTTTGAGGTTCTCTGTGAAACGATCAAAAAGACAGCATTTAAAGTAACACGTGTAGGTCAGCTGGTAGCACAGGAGGCTTCCAAACGTCTTGGCGTACCATTTGGTATCGTAGACCTTTCACTGGCACCGACACCTGCCATCGGAGACAGTGTCGCAGATGTTCTCTGCGAGATCGGTCTGGAATACGCAGGTGCACCGGGAACAACGGCTGCACTGGCACTTTTAAACGATCAGGTGAAAAAAGGCGGTGTCATGGCATCTTCTTATGTAGGAGGATTAAGCGGTGCATTTATTCCTGTCAGTGAAGATCAGGGAATGATCGATGCCGTACAGGCAGGAGCACTGACGATCGAAAAATTGGAAGCAATGACCTGCGTATGTTCCGTAGGACTTGATATGATCGCAATTCCGGGAGATACAAAAGCAACCACGATCTCCGGTATGATCGCAGATGAAATGGCCATCGGTATGATCAACCAGAAAACGACGGCAGTCCGTGTGATTCCGGTTATCGGAAAAGGTGTAGGTGAGATCGTAGAATTTGGCGGTCTTTTAGGATATGCACCGATCATGCCGGTGAATCAGTTCTCCTGTGATGCATTTGTTAATCGTACAGGAAGAATACCGGCACCGATCCATAGCTTTAAAAACTAAGGGAGCGGTAGC